>JAQGLP010000163.1 GCA_028292835.1 Variovorax sp. | reverse complement strand
GCCGCGTGGGGACAGCTGGCCCCGCTGCTGCCCGCGCCAGCCGCCGTCGCGGGCTACAGCGTGGGCGAACTGGCCGCGTGGGCAGCCGCCGGCGTCTGCGACGCCGCCACCGCGATGGAGCTGGCGAGACGGCGCGCCGCACTGATGGACCGCGACGCCGCAGAGTGCCCCACGGGCCTGTTGAGCATCAGCGGGCTGGGCGGCGACCGCGTGGACCGGCTGTGCGCCGACTTCGACCTGGCCGTCGCCATCCGCAACGGCATCGACAGCGTGGTCGTGGGCGGACGGCAGGCGTCGCTGCCCGCCGCCGAGGAGGCCGTGCGTCGCCTGGGCGGACGCGGCACCCTGCTCAATGTCCAGGTCGCGTCCCACACGCGCTGGATGGCGCGGGCGGCGCGGGACTTCGCCGAGTTGATCGCGCCTCTGCCCTTCCATGCGCCGCGCACCGCGCTGTTCAGCAACGCCGGTGGACGGGTCGCGACCGTGGCGCATCTGAAGGACGCCTTGGCCCGCCAGATCGACCACGTCGTGCGTTGGGACGACTGCATGGAGGGCATCGCCGCCCGGCAGGTCGGGTGCGTGCTCGAAGTAGGGCCGGGACAGGCGCTGGCCCGCATGTGGAACCAGCGTCACCCGCACACGCCGGCGCGCTCGGCGGATGAATTCCGCAGCGCGCGCGCGGTCGCCGCCTGGGTGGCGCGCTGGTCCGGCTGAACACTGGCTGGAGACGGCTGCGGCGCAGCGCGGTCTCACTGCAGCTGGCGCACCACGTCCATCGCCTCGTCGATGCGCTCGACCGGGTGGATCGCGAGACCCTCGATTTCCTTCGCGCCCTTCTTGGGGGCGTTGGCCTTGGGCACCACCGCCACGCTGAAGCCCAGCTTGGCCGCTTCGCGCAGCCGCTCCTGCCCGCGCGGCGCCGGCCGCACCTCGCCCGCGAGCCCGACCTCGCCGAACGCGATGAAGCCCTTGGGCAACGGCTTGCCGCGCAGGCTGGAGGTGATGGCCAGCATCACCGCCAGGTCGGCCGCCGGCTCGCTGATGCGCACGCCGCCCACGGCATTGACGAACACGTCCTGGTCCATGCAGGCCACGCCGGCGTGGCGGTGCAGCACCGCCAGCAGCATGGCGAGCCGGTCGCGGTCGAGCCCGACGGACAGCCGCCGCGGGCTGGGTCCGCCGTTGTCGACCAGTGCCTGGATCTCGACCAGCATCGGCCGCGTGCCTTCCAGCGTGACCAGCACCACGCTGCCGGGCACCGGCTCGGCGTGCTGCGAGAGGAAGATCGCGCTCGGGTTCGTCACGCCCTTCAGGCCGCGCTCGGTCATGGCGAACACGCCGATCTCGTTGACCGCGCCGAAGCGGTTCTTGATGGCGCGCACCAGGCGGAAGCTCGAATGGGTGTCACCCTCGAAGTAGAGCACCGTGTCGACCATGTGCTCCAGCACGCGCGGGCCGGCGAGCGCCCCCTCCTTGGTCACGTGGCCGACCAGCACCACGGCCGTGCCGCTGGCCTTGGCGAAGCGCGTCAGGTGCGCGGCGCACTCGCGCACCTGCGCCACCGAGCCGGGCGCCGAGGTCAGCTGGTCGGAGTAGACGGTCTGGATCGAGTCGATCACGGCGATCGCCGGGCGGTGGGCGTCGAGCGTGGCCAGGATCTTTTCAAGCTGGATCTCGGCCAGCACCTGCACCTGCGAGCGGTCCAGCCCGAGCCGGCGCGAGCGCAGCGCGACCTGCGCGCCGCTTTCCTCGCCAGTGACGTAGAGCGCGTTTTGCCCCACGCGCTGCAGCGCATCGACGGCCTGCAGCAGCAGCGTGGACTTGCCGATGCCCGGGTCGCCCCCGATCAGGGTGACGCCGCCCGCCACGATGCCGCCGCCCAGCACGCGGTCGAGCTCGTCGAAGCCGGTGGGCGTGCGCGCCACCTCGCTCGCTTCGATCTCGGCGAGCACCGCCAGCTCGGAGGCGCCCGCCAGCGCGGCGAACTGCGGGTTGCCGAAGCGGTTGTTGGCCGCGCCGCCCGCCGGGGCGGCGACCTGCTCGACCAGCGTGTTCCAGGCGCCGCACGCCGGGCACTTGCCCAGCCACTTGGCGCTGGCGCCGCCGCATTCGCTGCAGACGTAGAGGGTTTTTTCCTTGGCCATGGTTCCGAGTGTAGGAAAGGGGAAGCACGGGTCGCACGAGCGGCACTGCGCAGGCGCTGCACCACCCCTAATTTCGGTGCAAACCGTCGTTTTTCCAGGGATTCGGCCAACGCCGCACGGATGGGGCGTGCCCAGACCGCATCGTCCGGTGGGGCGGCAAGGCGGATCGGGTAACTTCGCCGGTATCGACATGAGCGAAACGGAAGGCTCCATGAAAGTCTGCATCTACGGCGCCGGCGCGATCGGTGGCTGGATCGGCGTCCGGCTCGCGCAGGCGGGCTGCGCGCTGAGCGCGGTGGCGCGTGGCGCGACGCTCGACGCGCTGCGTCGCGACGGCCTGACCCTGCTCCAGGGCGACGGCCAGCGCGACAGCGTGCCGATCGAGGCCAGCGACGACCCCGCCGCGCTGGGCGCGCAGCAGCTGGTGGTGGTGGCGGTCAAGGCACCCGCACTCGTCGGCGTGGCCCGGCGCATCGCGCCGCTGCTGGGACCCGACACCGTCGTGCTCACGGCCATGAACGGCGTGCCCTGGTGGTTCCTGGAAGGCGGCTTCGGCGGCACGCTGGCCGGCACGCGGCTCACCACGGTCGATCCGGACGGCGCCATCGCCGCCGCCATCCCGGCGCACCGGGTCATCGGCGGCGTGGTGCATGCGAGCTGCTCCCTGGAAGCGCCCGGCGTGGTGCGCCATCACTTCGGCCGCGGCCTGATCGTGGGCGAGCCCTCGGGCGAGGCCACGCCCCGCGCGCAGGCGCTGCACGCCCTGCTGGCACGCGCCGGCTTCGACGCGCGCCTGTCGCCGCAGATCCAGAAGGACGTCTGGTACAAGCTGTGGGGCAACATGACCGTGAACCCGATCAGCCTGCTGACCGGCGCCACCACCGACCGCATCATGGACGACCCGCTGGTGCTGGGCTTCGTCTCCGCCGTGATGCTGGAGGCCCGGGAGATCGGCGCGCGGCTGGGCATTCCGATCGCCGAACGCCCCGAGGACCGCCATGCCGTCACCCGCCGGCTCGGCGCCTTCAAGACCTCGATGCTGCAGGACAGCGAGGCCGGCCGCGCGGTGGAACTCGACGCGCTGGTCGGCGCGGTGCGCGAACTGGGCCGGCTCACCGGCGTGGCGACGCCCTTCACCGACGCGTTGTTCGGCCTGGCGCGGGTGGGAGCGCAGGTGCGGGGGCTTTATGGCACCGGATTCCCCAAGTAACCTCGCTTCGTGCGGCATGCCATCCACCGGGATGACGGTGCCACGGCCCCCGCCCTAAGGAACCACCAGCACGTCCCCGGCCTTCAACCTGCGGATGTCCCACACGGTCAGCCCCAAGAGCTTCCGCTGGGCCGAAAGGGCCTCGATCTCGGCCATGACCGCGTGGGTGCAATCGGGCTTGGTATGGGTGATATAGACGGGGTAGTGGCTGCCCTGACCGATATGGCCCAGCTCCTCGACCAGCACGCCGGGCGACAGATGCCGGCTGATGCGGGCCAGTTCCCTCTGGTTGTGGCTGAAGGCGGTTTCGATGACGAGCGCGCCCACGTCGAGCTGGTTGACGCGCTGCCAGAAGGCCGGGTTGCGTTCGCTGTCGCCGCCAAAGACCCAGTTCGCCCGGCCGTCCGCACTGCGGACCGCGTAGCCGCAGGCCGGCACGGTGTGCACCGCCGGCAGGACTTCGATGTGCTTGGGCGCACGGCTGCCGCGCAGCAGGCACTGGCCCATGCCGATTTCCCGGAAGGTCAGAAGCGGCGTCTCCGGACTCGGCAGCATGGTGAAGTCGGGCCAGATGACGTTGTTGAACACATGGGCGCGCAGCGCGCCGAGCGTGCCGCGCAGCGCATGCACGCGCAACGGCGACCTGCGGCGGTAGGCCACCGCGTCCAGCATCATCGGCAG
>JAQGLP010000160.1 GCA_028292835.1 Variovorax sp. | reverse complement strand
GACAAGCGCCGCATCAGCCTGGGCATGAAGCAGTGCAAGGCCAACCCGTGGCAGGAATTCGCGCAGGACACCAAGCGCGGCGACCGCGTCAAGGGCCCGATCAAGTCGATCACCGACTTTGGCGTGTTCGTGGGCCTGGCTGCCGGCATCGACGGCCTGGTGCATCTGTCGGACCTCTCGTGGAACGAAGCCGGCGAAACCGCCGTTCGCAACTACAAGAAGGGCCAGGAAGTCGAGGCGCTGGTGCTGGCGGTGGACGTTGACCGCGAGCGCATCAGCCTGGGCATCAAGCAGCTCGACGGCGACACCTTCACCACGTTCACCACGGTGAACGACAAGGGCCAGATCGTCACGGGCAAGGTCAAGACGGTGGACGCGCGCGGTGCCGAGATCGAGCTGGGCGACGACATCGTCGGCTACCTGCGTGCCTCGGAAATCTCGCGCGACCGCGTGGAAGATGCCCGCAGCGTGCTCAAGGAAGGAGACGAGGTCACGGCCGTGGTGCTGAACGTGGATCGCAAGACCCGCAACATCCAGCTGTCGATCAAGCAAAAAGACATGGTCGACCAGCAGGAAGCCATGCAGTCGCTGAGCCAGCAGTCGAGCCGCGAGAACGCCGGCACGACCAGCCTGGGCGCCCTGCTGCGCGCCAAGCTCGACAACAGCGACAGCAAGTAAGCTGCGCGCCCTGCGGGACAGACCGGCGTGCGGCTTGCCGCGCGACCGCTCTGTCCCTTTTTCATGGCCTTCCCGCCCCAACGCAGCATCATGACCCGCTCCGATCTCGTCGAAGAACTCGCCGCCCGCTTCACGCAACTCGGACACCGCGATGCCGAATACGCGGTCAAGACGCTGCTTGACGCCATGAGCGATGCCCTGGCGATGGGGCAGCGCATCGAGATCCGCGGCTTTGGCAGCTTCTCGGTGAGCCGCCGCTCGCCACGCATCGGGCGCAATCCGCGCTCCGGCGAAAGCGTCCAGGTGCCCGAGAAGCGCGTGCCGCACTTCAAGCCCGGCAAGGCGCTGCGCGAGGCGGTCGATGCTCGCAGCGGCGTGGTGCTCGAGGCCGTTCGCGGCAAGGCGTGAGCCCAAGCAGGCGTCAACCGTAGAATCTTTGCGGCGTCACCAGAAACCGGCAAAGCGTTCATGAAATACCTTCTGTGGCTGCTCAAGGCAGCCATTTTTTTTTACCCTGTTCGCCTTTGCGTTGAACAACCAGCACGACGCGACCGTGTACCTCTTCTTCGGCACTTCCTGGCGTGCGCCGCTGGTGCTGGTGGTGCTGGCGGCCTTCGCTGTCGGGCTGGTGGTGGGCGCGCTCGGCATGGTGCCGGGCTGGTGGAAGCACCGCAGCGCTGCCGCACGACGCGCTCCCAGGGCCGCCACTGCCGAGGCGCTGGCACGCGCAACCGCCTCTCCGGGCACGGCGGCCCCCCCGGCCACGCCCGACCTGCCGGTGGCGCGCCAGCATGGACTTTGATCCGAGCTGGCTGCTGCTGGGCCTGCCGATCGCGTTCGTGCTGGGCTGGCTGGCCTCGCGCTTCGACCTGCGCCAACTGCGCATGGAAAACCGGCAGGCCCCGAAGGCGTATTTCCGTGGCCTCAACTTCCTGCTCAACGAGCAGCAGGACCAGGCCATCGACGCCTTCATCGAAGCGGTGCAGAGCGACCCCGACACGCAGGAGCTGCATTTCGCGCTCGGCAGCCTGTTTCGCCGCCGCGGCGAATACCAGCGCGCCGTGCGGGTGCACGAGCACCTGCTGTCGCGCGGCGACCTGAATCGCGCCGACCGCGAACGCGCGCAGCACGCGCTGGCACAGGACTTCCTGCGCGCCGGGCTGCTCGACCGCGCCGAAGCGGCGCTGCAAAAGCTCGAAGGCACGCGCTACCAGAACGAGGCGCGGCTGTCGCTCCTGGCCATCTACGAGCGCTCGCGCGAGTGGGCGCAGGCCGCCGAGGTGGCGCGCAAGCTCGATGACGCCGAACTGGCCAGCTACAGCGCGCGCCTGGCCCACCACCTGTGCGAGCAGGCCGGCGCGCAGGTAGTCCAGGGGGACCCGGAAGCGGCCGCGCAGTTGCTGGCGCAGGCCGCCGCCATCGCGCCGCAGGCGCCCCGCCCGGCCATCGACATGGCCGCGCTGCAACTGCGCCGCGGCGAGCCGGCGCGGGCGTTCGACACGCTGGTGGCGCTGGCCGACACGGCGCCGCTTGCGCTGCCGCTGTATGCGACGATGCTGCAGCAGGCGGCCGTCGCCACCCGGCGTACCGGCGAGGCGATCGCACTGCTGCAGCGCCGCTATGCCGAGACCCCGGCAATCGACCTGCTCGAAGCCCTGATCGCCCTGGGCGCCGCGCCCTGCGAGCCCCTGCCCGGCGCGGCCACGCCCTCGCCGCGCGACGGCTACATCGCCCATCTGGCGCACCAGCCCTCGCTGATCGCCGCCTCCCGCTGGCTCGCGGGCGAGCGTTTCGAGCACGAGGACTTCCACCCAGCGGTGCAGCGCGCGCTCGACCAGGCGGCGCGGCCGCTGATGCGCTACCGCTGCGCGGCCTGCGGTTTCGAAGCCAACCAGTACTTCTGGCACTGCCCCGGCTGCCAGGCGTGGGACAGCTACCCGCCGCGGCGCATCGAGGAACTCTGAGACCGCGATCCGATGCAAAAAAACCGGATTTTCCCGCGCACGCCCCGGCAGTGGCTTCTTGGCGTCGCGCTTGCCCTGAGCCTGGGTGTGATGTCCTTCGACGCGGCTGCCACGCCTTCGCTTGACGTCAACACCGCCACGGTGGCCGAGCTCGACGGCCTGAGGGGCGTCGGCCCGGCGCTGTCGGGCCGCGTGCTGGCGGCGCGGCAGGAAGGCGGCCCCTTCAGGGACTGGGCCGACCTGGTGCGCCGCGTCAAGGGCATCGGCGCCAGGTCGGCGGCCCGGTTGTCGGGCGAAGGGCTCACCGTCAACGGCCTGCCGTTCGCCGCGCCGCTATCAAAAGAATAGCTGTCCGTGCAACAGCAACGTCGTCAGGGACCGATTTCGGCAGGAAGTGCGGCCGCTGCCTGGCGCGACACCGCCGGGCGGCGAAAGCCGATCCGCTGCGTGCCCGGCAGCGTGACGCCGCTGCTACGGTACGGGGCGATGTGAGCCGCTCAGTGTTGTTGCTGCCCGTCGTCGCCATTTGCATCGGTGCTTCGCTCGGCGCGCTGGCGCGCTGGGGCCTGGCGCTGTGGCTCGGGCTGGGCGGGCTGATGCCCTGGGGCACGCTGGCGGCCAACCTGATCGGCGGCTACCTGATCGGCGTGGTGGTCGCGGGTTTCCAGTTGATGCCCGATATCGACCCGGTCTGGCGCCTGGCCATCGTGACAGGCTTCCTGGGCGGGCTCACGACGTTTTCCAGCTTTTCGGTCGAGGTGACCACGATGCTCATGGAAGGCCGGCTCGGCATCGCCGGGCTCACCGCCAGCGCGCACCTGGCGGGCTCGCTGGTGTTGACCTGGCTCGGCATCCACACCGTCCGGCTTCTGTCCGCGTGACGGCGATGCTATCGATTCCATAGCTGCATTGCGTCCCTGGGCCAAGCCGCGCTCCCTGCGCGATCCTGCGCCGCCCTCCGGCTGGGCGCCTTCGGCCAAGCATCTTCCGGTATGAAGCGGTCGATAGAATCTTCCGCGATGCCCCTGGTTCTTCTCGTCGTTCTCCCCTTCATCGCCAGCGTGCTGGCGGCCATGCTGCCGGCCAACGCCCGCAACCGGGAATCGACGTTGGCCGGGCTGGTCGCGCTGGGCTGCGCGGTGCAGGCAGCGTGGCTGTTTCCGCAGGTGACGAACGGCAACGTGCTGCGCCAGCGGATCGGCTGGCTGCCTTCGCTCGGTCTCGACCTGGTGTTCCGCATGGACGGCTTCGCCTGGCTGTTCAGCATGCTGGTGCTGGGCATCGGCGCGCTGGTCGTGCTGTATGCGCGCTATTACATGTCGGCCTCGGACCCGGTGCCGCGCTTCTTCGCCTTCTTCCTGGCCTTCATGGGCTCGATGATGGGCGTGGTGCTGTCGGGCAACCTGATCCAGCTGGCGCTGTTCTGGGAGCTGACCAGCCTCTTTTCCTTCCTGCTGATCGGCTACTGGCACCACCGGCGCGACGCGCGGCGCGGCGCCCGCATGGCGCTGACCGTGACCGGCGCGGGCGGCCTGTGCCTGCTGGCCGGCGTGCTCCTCATCGGGCGCATCGCCGGCAGCTACGAACTCGACGTGGTGCTGGCCTCGGGCGACGCGATCCGCGCGCACCCGCTCTACCCGGCGGCGCTGGCGCTGCTGCTGCTCGGCGCCTTCACCAAGAGCGCGCAGTTCCCGTTCCATTTCTGGCTGCCGCGCGCCATGGCGGCGCCGACGCCCGTCTCGGCCTACCTGCACTCGGCCACCATGGTCAAGCTCGGTGTCTTCCTGCTGGCGCGGCTGTGGCCGGTGCTCTCGGGCACCGAGGCGTGGTTCTGGGCGGTCGGGGGCGCCGGGGCCGTCACCTTCGTGCTGGGCGGATACATCGCGATGTTTCAGCGCGACCTGAAGGGACTGCTCGCCTACTCGACCATTTCGCATCTGGGCCTCGTCACGCTGCTGCTGGGGCTCAACAGCCGGCTGGCGGCCGTGGCGGCGGTGTTCCACATCATGAACCACGCGACCTTCAAGGCGTCGCTCTTCATGGCGGCCGGCATCATCGACCACGAAAGCGGCACGCGCGACATCCGCAAGCTGAGCGGCCTGCTGCGCCTGATGCCCATCACCGGCACGCTCGCCATCATCGCCAGCGCGGCGATGGCGGGCGTGCCGCTGCTCAACGGCTTTCTCTCGAAGGAAATGTTCTTCGCCGAGACGGTGTTCATCCAGGGAACGCCATGGGTCGACTGGGGCCTGCCGATCGTCGCGACGCTGGGGGGCGTCTTCAGCGTGGCCTATTCGGCGCGCTTTGTCTTCGACGTGTTCTTCGGCCCGCCGCCCGGCGCCGACGTGCCGAGGACACCGCACGAGCCACCGCACTGGATGCGCGTGCCGGTGGAACTGCTGGTGCTGGCCTGCCTGGTGGTCGGCATGGCGCCGGCCTGGTCGGTGGGTGCCTTCCTGGCCGCCGCCGCGACCCCGGTGGCGGGGGGCGTGCTGCCGGCCTACAGCCTGGCGGTCTGGCACGGCTTCAACCTGCCGCTCGCCATGAGCGTCGTGGCGCTCGCCGGCGGTGCGGCGCTCTACCTGCTGCAGCGCGGCCAGCGCGCCGCTGGCCGCCTGGAGCGCACGCCGCTGCTGCACCGTCTCGATGGCCAGCGCATGTTCGAGAACGTGCTGGCCCGGCTGTCAGAAGCCGGGCGGCACAGCCGCCGGCGCTTCGGCACGCACCGCCTGCAGATGCAGCTCCTGCTGCTGGTCCTGGTGGCCGTCTGTGGCGCGGCAGCGGCGCTGTGGCTGGCTCCGGTCGAGCGCGGCGCGCGCCAGTCGCTGCCGTTCTCGCCGATGTTCGCCATGACCTGGATCATCGGCGCGGTGTGCGCCATGGCTGCGGCCTGGCAGGCCAAGTTCCATCGGCTGGCCTCGCTGATGCTGGCCTCGGGCGCCGGACTGGTGTGCTGCATCACCTTCATCTGGTTCTCGGCGCCCGACCTGGCGCTGACGCAGCTGGTGGTGGAGACTGTCACCACCGTGCTGATCCTGCTCGGGCTGCGCTGGCTGCCGCTGCGCACGGCGATGATCCAGCCGCTGCAGACGCGCCTGCGCCTGTGGAGCCGCCGGGGGCGGGACCTGGCCATCGCGGCAGCGGCCGGCAGCGGCATGGCGTCGCTGGCCTGGCTGCTGATGACGCGGCCGTTCCCGCAGAGCATCTCGCCCTTCTTCCTGGAACACGCGCTCACCGAAGGCGGCGGCACCAACGTGGTCAACGTGATGCTGGTCGACTTCCGTGGCTTCGACACCTTCGGCGAAATCACGGTGCTGGGCGTGGTCGCGCTCACGGTCTATGCGCTGCTGCGGCGTTTCCGCCCCGCGCCCGAATCGATGGCACTGCCGCTGCAGCAGCGCGCCCAGGCCGGCCTGGGCGGCAGCAGCGACCTGCTCAACCCACGCCGCGCCCGGGACACCGCCGTGGGCTATCTGATGGTGCCCGCCGTGCTGGTGCGCCTGCTGCTGCCACTCGCGGTGCTGGTGTCGATCTACTTCTTCATGCGCGGTCACAACGCGCCGGGCGGCGGCTTCGTCGCGGGGCTGGTGATGTCGGTGGCGCTGCTGCTGCAGTTCATTGTCTCGGGCACCGAATGGGTGGAGGAGCACCTGCGCCTGTACCCACGGCGCTGGATCGCCGCCGGCCTGCTGCTGGCGCTGGCGACCGGTGCGGGCGCGCTGGCGCTGGGCTATCCGTTCATGACGACCCACACCGCCCTTCTGCGGCTGCCGCTGCTGGGCGAGCTGCACCTGCCGAGCGCCCTGTTCTTCGATCTGGGCGTGTTCACGCTGGTGCTCGGCGCCACGCTGCTGATCCTCACCGGCCTGGCGCACCAGTCGATCCGCAGCCACCGCTGGGTGGAAGAGCAGGCCGAAAAACAGGCAGAAAAGCGGGTGGAGACAAAATCGGCGCGAGCCGCAGCCAGGGCCGCGGAGGCCGGCACCTGATGGAAGCCGTGCTGGCACTCGCCATCGGCATCCTGTGCGGCTCGGGCGTGTACCTGCTGCTGCGCCCGCGCACCTTCCAGGTGGTCATGGGCCTCACGTTGCTGTCGTATGCGGTCAACCTCTTCATCTTCAGCATGGGCCGCCTGAAGGTCGATGCCGAGCCGATGCTGGCACCCGGCCTGGTCGCCACGCTGGCCAACACCGCCGACCCGATGCCGCAGGCGCTGGTGCTGACCGCCATCGTCATCGGCTTCGCCATGACGGCGCTGTTCCTGGTGGTGCTGCTGGCCTCGCGCGGCCTCACCGGCACCGACCACGTGGACGGCCAGGAGCGCAACGGATGAACGGACCGCTGCGCCTGCTCGACCACCTGCTCGAGGCCACCATGCCGCACTTGGTCGCCGCGCCGATCGTGGTGCCGATGCTCACGGCCGCGCTGATGCTGCTGCTGGACGAGGGCCACCGCCGCATCAAGGCGGCGCTCAGCGTAGTCTCGGGCCTGGCCGGCCTGCTGATCGCGCTGGCGCTGCTGCGCTGGGTGAATGCGCCCGACACCGGCAGCGGTCCGGGCTCCATCGGCGTGTACCTGCCGGGCAACTGGCGCGCGCCCTTCGGCATCATGCTGGTGGCCGACCGGCTCTCCACGATGATGGTGGCCCTGACCGGCGTGGTCGCGTTCGCCGCCTCGATCTACTCCACCTCGCGCTGGGACCGTGCGGGCGTGCACTTCCACCCGCTGCTGCAGTTGCAGCTCATGGGGATCAACGGCGCCTTCCTGACGGGCGACCTGTTCAACCTGTTCGTGTTCTTCGAAGTGATGCTGGCGGCTTCCTACGGCCTGCTGCTGCATGGCTCGGGCCGGCTGCGCGTGCGTGCCGGGCTGCACTACATCGCCGTCAACCTGGCGGCGTCGTCGCTGTTCCTGATCGGCGCGGCGATGCTCTACGGTGTCACCGGCACGCTCAACATGGCCGACCTCGGCCTGCGCATCGCCCAGTTGGCGCCGGGCGATCGCGGCCTGGTGCACGCGGGGGCGGCAATTTTGGCGACGGCGTTCTTCGCCAAGGCCGGTGCCTGGCCGCTCAACTTCTGGCTGGTGCCTTCCTACAGCGCCGCGGTGTCGCCGGTCGGCGCGGTGTTCGCGCTCCTGACCAAACTC
This sequence comes from Variovorax sp., assembly GCA_028292835.1. Lineage (GTDB taxonomy): Bacteria > Pseudomonadota > Gammaproteobacteria > Burkholderiales > Burkholderiaceae_C > Variovorax. Next base: position 4,027 of record JAQGLP010000160.1, on the reverse strand, counting down.
GGCGTCTATACGATCCTGCGGCTGTGGACGGTGCTCTTCGCGCCCGACACCGGTGCCTCGGCCCAGTTCGGCCAGCACGTGCTGGTGGCGACCGGGCTGTTGACGCTCACGCTCGGCTCGCTCGGCATTGTCGGCACGCAGCGTCTGTCCAACCTCGCCGGCTTTTGCGTGCTGATCTCGGCCGGCACCCTGCTGGCCGCCGTCGGGCTGGGGCAGCCGGCCGTGTGGGCCGGCGCGCTCTACTACCTGCTCAGCTCGACCCTGGCCGCGAGCGCGCTGTTCCTGCTGATCGACATGGTCGAGCGCTGGCGCAACGAGGGCCTGAGCATCGCGCCGCACGAGTCCGCGGGCAACGCGCCCTTCCTGGGCGACGACCTGCAGCCGCTGGCAGGCCTCAACCTCGACGACGACGCGCAGGCGCTCTACGGGCGGGCGATCCCGGCCGGGGTCGCCTTTCTCGGCCTGGCCTTCCTGGGCTGCACGCTGCTGCTGACCGGGCTGCCGCCGCTGTCGGGCTTCGTCGGCAAGTTCGCGATGCTTTCGGGCCTGCTCGCTGCGCGCGACCCGATGCCGGAGGGCTGGGCCTTCATGGCGCTCCTGATCGGCTCGGGTTTCCTGACGCTGATCGCGCTCAGCCGCACCGGCATCCGCCACTTCTGGACTCAGCCGCGCACCGCCATCCCTTCGCTGCCGGCGCTCGAGGTGCTGCCCGTGGCCGCGCTGCTGGCCGCGTGCCTCGCCCTCACGCTGGGCGCCGAGCCCGTGATGCAGCATGCCAGCGCCACCGCCCAGGCGCTGCGCCATCCCCAGGTCTACCGCGACGCGGTGCTGGGCGCGCGCCAGGTAGCCGGCCCGCCGCGAAAGGGCGCCCTGCCATGAGTCGCTGGCTGCCCTCGCCGCCGCTGTCGCTCACGCTCTTCGTGGTGTGGCTGCTGCTCAACCAGTCGCTGGACCCGGCCACGCTGCTGCTGGGCGCGGTCCTGGCGATCGCCGTGCCGCTGTTGACGCAGAGCCTGCGCCCGGCGACGGTGCGCATGCGCCGCCCCGGCGTCGCCCTGCGCCTCGCGGGCGTGGTGACGCACGACATGGCGCTGTCGGCCTGGCAGGTGGCGTGCTCGCTGCTTGCCCGGCCGACGCGCAATATCCGCGCACGCTTCGTGACGGTGCCGCTCGACGTGCGCGATGCCAACGCCCTGGCGGTGCTGGCCATGATCGTGTGTCTGACGCCCGGCACCGCCTGGGCCGAACTGAGCCTGGACCGCTCGCTGCTCCTGATCCACGTGTTCGACCTGAAGGAGCAGGACGAGGCCGCCTTCATCGCCCTGATGAAGCGCCGGTACGAACAGCCGCTGCGGGAGATCTTCGAATCATGACCCCTTTCCTGCTTGGCGCCCTGAAGCTGGCCCTGCTGCTGCTCGCGGTCGGCATGCTGTGCGCCCTGGCGCGCCTCCTGATCGGCCCGACCGCGCAGGATCGGGTGATGGCGCTCGACTGCCTCTACATCAACGGCATGCTCATGATGCTGGTGCTGGGCATCGTGTATGCGAACAGCGTCTATTTCGAGGCGGCGATGCTGATCGCGCTGTTCGGCTTCGTCGGCTCGACCGCGCTGGCCAAGTTCCTGCTGCGCGGCGAGGTGATCGAATGACCGGCTCCATTGCGCCGCTGTCCTGGTGGGCCGAAGCCTTGACCGCGCTGTTCGTCGTGGCGGGCGCCGGCTTCGCCGCCATCGGCTCCTTCGGCCTGGTGCGGCTGCCCACCTTCTTTCGTCGCATCCATGCGCCGACCCTGGGGGCGACCCTGGGGGTGTGGTGCGTGTCGCTCGCCACCATCGTGTATTTTTCGGCGCAGGGTTCCCAGCTGTTCCTGCACGCGGTGTTGATCGCCGTCTTCGTGGCACTGACGGCGCCCGTCACCACCATCTTCCTGATGCGCGCCGCGCTGTTCCGCGAGCGCCAGCGCGGCGGCGATGTGCCCAGGTAGGGGGTAGCTCCGCGCCAGCCTCGGCGCGAATGTCGGCGGCTACTACGAGGCGATTTCCTGTGCCGTCAGGGGCGTGGCTTTCACCGCGTCGATGCGCCGGCCTTCCAGCGCCATCACCTCGAACAGCCAGCCGGCACATTCGATCTTCTCGCCCACCGACGGCATGTTGCCCGACACCGACAGGAGCAGGCCCGCCACCGTGTTGTAGCGGCCGCGCTCCTCGCCGGGCAACTGGCGGATGCCCAGGCGCGCGCGCAATTCCGACACCGGCATCAAGCCGTCGAGTTGCCAGGAGCCGTTTTCGTTCCGCGTGGCCCAGGCTTCGGTGGCACCGCCGGCCTGCAGCTCGCCGGTAATGGCTTCGAGCAGGTCGCGCGGCGTCATGAGGCCCTGCACCACGCCGTATTCGTCGACCACGAACACCATGCGGTGCGAGCGCTCGCGAAATTCCTCGAGCAGTTCCATGCCGGTGAGCGTTTCGGGAAAGTAGGTGGCCGGCTGCACCTCGGCCGCGATGGTGCCGGGATGCGCGCTCCCCAGCTGCAGCAGGCGCGCCACGCTCACGACGCCCAGCACGTCATCGAGCGAACCGCGGCACACCGGATACCACGAATGCGGCTCGCTGGCGCCCGCGCCGGCCGCCAGCTGCAGCGCCTCGGCCACCGACGCGCCGGCGTCGAGCCAGTCGATGTCGATGCGCGGCACCATGAGCGACGACAGCCGCCGGTCGTCGAGGTGGAACACGTTGCGCACCATCTGGTGCTCGTGGTGCTCGATCACTCCGGCGTCCACGCCTTCTTCGAGACTGGCGGAGATTTCCTCCTCCGTCACCACGCGCGCCGCGTTGGCGTCGATGCGAAGCAGCTTGAGAATGGCGGCGGTGGCGCCGGACAGCAGTACCACGAAGGGCTTGGCGCCCTTGGCGAGGCCGCGCATCGGCCGTGCGACCCAGCGCGCCACCGGCTCGGGGTAGAGCTGGCCGATGCGCTTGGGCACCAGCTCGCCGAACAGGATCGTGAAGAGCGTGATGCAGGTCACCACCAGCACGGTCGAAACCACCCCGGCCGAGCCCACGCCCAGCCCCCAGCCGCCCAGCCATGCAGCCAGCGGCCCGGCAAACGCCGCCTCGCCGACGATGCCGCTCAGCATGCCGATCGAGGTGATGCCGATCTGCACCGTCGAGAGAAACTGCGTCGGATGCTCCATCAGCGTGAGCGCCGCGGCGGCGCCGGCATCGCCGCTTTCGGCCAGTGCGGCCAGGCGCGCGCGGCGGCTGGTCGAGAGCGCCATTTCGGACATTGCGAACAACGCGTTGCACGTCGTCAGCAAAGCCAGCAAAAGAACATCCATGGGCGCGGAGGAGAATGGGAACCATGGCACTTTACTTGATCGGCGATGTGCAGGGCTGCGACCAAGCCCTGCAGCGGCTCCTGGACACCATCGGCTTCTCGCCGAGCCGCGACACGGTGGTCCTGCTGGGCGACCTGGTCAACCGCGGGCCGGCCTCGGCGCAGGTGCTGCGACGCGCCCAAGCCGCGGGCGCGGCAATGCGCTGCCTGCTGGGCAACCACGACCTCTACCTGCTGTCGGTCGCGCAGGGCGTGCGCCATCCGCACGGCAAGGACACGATCGACGCCATCCTGGCGGCGCCCGACCGCGACGCCCTGCTCGACTGGCTGCGCCACCAGTCGATGGCGCTGCACGAGCGCATCGGCGGCGAGGACCTGCTGATGGTGCATGCGGGCGTACTGCCGCAGTGGTCGGTGACCGACACGCTGTCGCTCGCGTCGGAAGTGGAAGCCGCGTTGCGCGGCCCGACGCTGGACGAATTCCTGCGCCACCTGTATGGCGACGAAGCCCGCTGGAGCGACGCGCTCCGGGGCCAAGAGCGCCTGCGCGTGATCGTCAACGCGCTGACGCGGCTGCGCTTTTGCACGCCCGAGGGCGTGATGGAGTTCAAGACCAAGGACAGCAGCGGCACCGGCCCCGCAGGCTATCTGCCATGGTTCGACGTGCCCGGCCGGCGCACGGCGGGCGCCACCGT
>JAQGLP010000123.1 GCA_028292835.1 Variovorax sp. | reverse complement strand
GCCGCGCCAAGCTGTACTACCTGCGCGATCGCAGCGGCCGTTCGGCGCGCATCAAGGAAAAGCTGCAGCTTCGCGCCCCCAAGGCTGCCGCCGCGCAATAAGCCGGCCGGGGTTTCGAGAATGCCGCCGTGGCTTTGGGCTCCGGCGGCTTTTTGCATTTTCGCGCAGGCCCTTGTGGCGCGTGTCGCGGCCGCGGGGGGCGCGCCTCCGTGTGCGGTCGCCACCTTGACGTTTGCAGGAGTTAGCTTCCTTGACCTTTTCGCCCATGCCGCCCGCTCCCGTCGAACCGATCAACGCCTCGCCCTTCGCCCCGTTGCCGGTGTTCGATCCGCGCGACGTGCCGGTGCTCTCGACCGACGCCGCGCTGCCGGCGGTGCCGTTCGAGCGCTTGGGCGCCAACGCCCTGCGCCAGCGTTTCGCCGCGCCGCCAGCGTGGCAGCCCGAACTGCGCCACGAGCCGCGCTTTGCCGACCGCCAGCCGGCCGCGGCCGCCGTGCTGGTGCCGATCGTGCAGCGTGCCGAACCGACCGTGCTGCTGACCGAGCGCACGTCCACCATGTCCACCCACTCCGGGCAGGTCGCGTTCCCGGGGGGCCGGGTGGACCCGGAGGACGCCAGTCTGGCCGCCGCCGCCCTGCGCGAAGCCTGGGAGGAGGTCGGCCTGCCGGCGCGCTTCATCGAGGTGCTGGGGAGCCTGCCGACCTACACGACCGGCACTTCGTTCATCGTGACGCCGGTGGTGGCGCTGGTGCGCCCCGGCTTCGAGCTCGCGCTCAACCCGCACGAGGTGGCTACAGCGTTCGAGGTGCCGCTGGCGTTCCTGATGAACCCGGCGCACCACCGGCGCCACCGGCTGGAGTGGGCCGCGGCGGACGGACGGCGCGAACAGCGCGAATGGTTCTCGATGCCCTACCAGGACGGTGAGCACGAGCGCTACGTGTGGGGTGCCACGGCCGGCATGCTGCGCAACCTCTACCGCTTCCTGGCGGCATGAGGGCCCTCGCTATCATCGAAGGATGAGCTTTTTCGCCATCCTGTGCGCGCTGTTGATCGAACAGGTTCGCCCGCTCGCCGACCACAACCCGGTGTACGGCGGGGCGCTGGCGTGGACGCGCTGGACCAGCCGGAACTTCGACGCCGGCAAGCCGCAGCACGGCTGGATCGCGTGGGTCGTGGCGGTGGGTGCGCCCACCCTGGCGACACTCGGCATCCACTGGCTGCTGGTGCTGACGCTGGGGCTGCCCTTCGCCGTGCTGTGGAGCGTCGCGGTGCTGTACGTGACGCTCGGCTTCCGTCAGTTCAGCCACCATTTCACCGCCATTCGCGACGCGCTGGAGGAGGGCGACGAGCCGCTGGCGCGCTCGCTGCTGGCGCACTGGCAGCGCATCGACGTGGCGCACCTGCCGCGCAGCGAGATCGTGCGGCACGTCATCGAATACTCCGTGATCGCCGCGCACCGGCACGTCTTCGGCGTGCTGGCATGGTTCTCGATCCTGGCCGCGCTCGGCCTCGGACCGGCCGGCGCCGTGTTCTATCGCATGAGCGGCTTTGTCGCGCGCTACTGGGCGCACAAGAACGGCGCCCACGCCCACCCCGCCAGCCCGGCGGCGCAGCGGGCGGGCACGCGTGCCTGGCAGGCCATCGACTGGCTGCCGGCGCGCATTACCGCGCTGGGCTTCGCGGTGGTCGGCAGCTTCGAGGAGGCGATCGACTGCTGGCGCAACGAGGCCCAGCTCTTTCCCGACGAGAACGACGGCGTGATCCTGGCAGCCACCTCGGGCGCGCTCAACGTGCGCCTGGGCGGCGGCAGCCTGCGCACGGCGGCGGCGCTGGCCGACCCGCTGTCGCGCGCCGAGGTGGACGAGCCGCTCGCCGGCATGCGGCTGCTCGACAGCGGCAGCACGCCCGGGCGCGAGCCGGAAACGGCCCACCTGCGCAGTGTGGTGGGGCTGGTCTGGCGCTCGGTGGTGATGTGGATGGTGCTGCTGGCACTGCTGACGTTGGCACGCCTGCTCGGCTGAGCGTCGCCCGCCCTTTCAAATCAGAACGGCTCCCGGCCCTCGTGCGACGAGCATAGGCAGCTATCGAAAACATGGCAATGATGGATTCTTCCCCTTTGTCCACCCCCGCCTTCTGGAGCCCGCGCGCGGCGGCGCTGGCGCCCTACGTGCCGGGCGAGCAGCCGCGCATCGCGGGCCTGGTCAAGCTCAACACCAACGAGAACCCGTACCCGCCGTCGCCGCGCGCCATCGAGGCCATCGGGCAGGCCGCCGCGGGCGGTCTGGAGCGCTACCCCGACCCCGAGTCGACCCTGCTGCGCGAGGCGGTCGCGCGCCGCCACGGCTTGGCGCCCCAACAGGTGTTCGCGGGCAATGGCTCGGACGAGGTGCTGGCGCATGCCTTTTACGCCTTCTTCTCGCAGGACGAGGCGTTGCTGTGCCCGGACGTGACCTACGGCTTCTACCGCGTCTATGCGCAGCTCCACGGCATCGCCGTCGAGCCGCAGCCGCTCGACGCCGCGCTGCGCATCGACGTGGACGCGCTGGCCGCGCGCGCCGCGCGGGGATGCGGCGGCATCGTCATCGCCAACCCGAACGCGCCCACCGGCATCGGCCTGCCTCTCGCGCGCATCGAGCGTCTGCTGGTGGCCTGCCAGCGGCGCGTGGTGCTGGTGGACGAGGCGTACGTCGATTTCGGCGGCGAGAGCGTGCTGCCGCTGGTCGAGCGCCATCCCAACCTGCTGGTGGTGCAGACGCTGTCCAAGTCGCGCTCGCTGGCCGGCCTGCGCGTGGGCTTCGCCTGCGGCCAGGCGCCGCTGATCGAGGCCCTCACGCGCGTGAAGAACAGTTTCAACTCCTACCCGCTGGACCGCCTCGCGGTAGCCGGCGCGGTGGCCGCGCTGGAGGACGAAGCATGGTTTCGCCAGACCCGCGATGCGGTGGTCGACACGCGCGAGGGCCTCGCGCTGCAGCTCGAGGACCTGGGCTTCGAGGTGCTGCCCTCGCAGGCCAACTTCGTGTTCGCGCGGCATCCCGGGCGCGACGCGGCCGCGCTGGCGGCGGCGCTGCGCGAGCGTGCGGTGCTGGTGCGCCACTTCGCGCAGCCGCGCATCGCGCAGTACCTGCGCATCAGCGTCGGCACGCGCGAGCAGTGCATGGCGCTGGTGGCGGCGCTGGAGGAGATCCTCGGCGCCTGAGGCCGTTTTCTCCGAGGGAATCCGCTCAGTAGCGCTGCTGGCTCAGTTCCGCGAACAGCTCGCCATAGATTCGATAGCGGCTCGCGCTGATGGGGCCTGCGCTGGCGGCCGATTCGACCTGGGGAATCACGCCGCAGCCCGGCTCGTGCAGGTGCGTGCAGT
>JAQGLP010000551.1 GCA_028292835.1 Variovorax sp. | reverse complement strand
GTCCCGAGATAAGCGGCGACGACGGCGGGATCGCGCTGGATCTGCTCCGGCGTGCCCTCGGCGATCTTCTGACCGAAGTTCAGCACCACCAGCCGGTGGGCGACCGACATCACCAGCTTCATGTCGTGCTCGATCAGGAGAACGGAGACGCCGTCCTCGACGTTGATCTTGCGGATCAGCGCGGCGAGCTCCTGCTTCTCGACCGGGTTGGTGCCGGCCGCGGGCTCGTCGAGCAGGATGACGCCCGGCCCGGTGCCCAGCGCCCGGGCGATCTCCAGCCGGCGCTGCTCGCCGTAGGGCAGCGAACCAGCCAGCTCGTTGGCCCGGTGGGCCAGGCCCACCCGGGCGAGCAGCGCGAAGGCCGCGCCGGTGGACTCGCGCTCCTCCCGGCGCTGCCAGGGCATGCCGAGCATCGCCGCGATCGGGCCGGACTTCTGGCGGGTCTCGATGCCGACCTTGACGTTCTCGAGCGCCGTGAGTGCCGGGAAGAGCCGGATGTTCTGGAACGTGCGGGCCACCCCGAGGTGGTTGACCACGTGGGTCTTCTTGCCCAGCACGCTGACCTGCTGGTCGCCCGGGCGGGCAGCGAGCAGGATCTCGCCCTCCTGCGGTGTGTAGACACCGGTCAGCGAGTTGAACAGCGAGGTCTTGCCGGCCCCGTTCGGACCGATCACGGCGAGGATCTCCCCGCGCCGCATCTGGAGGCTCACGTCGTCCAGGCTGGTGACGCCGCCGAACCGCAGCGTCACGCCACGGACGTCGAAGACGAGGTCATCGGCATCGGCCGTGGCACGCGCCGCCGTTGCGCCCTGGGTCATCGGGTCACACCCCTTCCCCGGCCGGGATGGCCTGGAGTCCCTGGCTGACATTGGTGTCGTGGCCGGCCAGACCGGTGAGCTCCGCCCTCCGGCGGCGCGCGGGGATCAGGCCTTCGGGCCGGAAGATCATCATGATCATGAGCACCGCCCCGATCCACATGATGCGGTCCTCGCTCGGCACCTGGTCGCGCAGGAAGTCGGGCAACCAGGTGAGTGCCGCGGCGCCTGCGATGGCGCCGGGCAGCGAACCCATGCCACCGAAGACCACGTAGGCCACGATCAGGATCGAGTTGTTGAGGACGAAGTTCTGCGGGTTGAAGTAGCCCACCTGGCTGGCGAAGAACACGCCCGCCAGGCCCGACGTCGAGGCACCGATGGCGAAGGCCAGCAGCTTGACCCGGGTGGTGTTGACGCCCGTGGCCTGCGCCGCGATCTCGTCCTCCCGGACGGCCGCCCAGGCGCGCCCCAGACGCGACCCCTCGAGCCGATGGAACAGGAAGACGACGATCGCCAGCAGCACGAGCAGTAGGTACCAGTACTGCAGCGCGTTGGCGCCCCACTCGAAGCGGATGAACCCGAGGTCGACGACCGGGTGCGGCACCTGCTTGAACACACCGCGGGGCCCGTTGGTGAAGTTGCCCGGGTTGTTGACGGCGGTGATGCGGATGATCTCCCCGAAGCCCAGGGTGACGATGGCCAGGTAGTCACCCCGCAACCTCAGAGTTGGGGCGCCGAGCAGCACACCGGCGATCAGGCAGGCCGCGATGGCGAAGGGGATGGCCCACAGGGGGCTCAGGTGCAGCCACGATGGAGGCCGTACCGGCAGCGAGCCCGTGAGATAGGCCGTGACGTAGGAGCCGATCGCGTAGAACGCGATGTATCCCAGGTCGAGCAGGCCGGCCCAGCCGATCACGACGTTCAGACCGACCGCCAGAAGCACGTAGACCCCGATGTCGGTGACCAGCGCCTGCTGCCAGAACGGGGTGGCCGTGGGTGGGTAGAACAGCGCCAGCCCTACGCCGAACAGCGCCAGGCTGATCATCGTGGTCGAGGCGCCCATCTGGTGCAGCCGCCCGGAGGACGCGCCCACGAGCTCCGATCCGGCGGGGCGGTCGGCCAGCCGGGCAGCCACGAACCCGCCGGCGCCGATGCTGAACAGGGCGATCGAGAGCAGCCATCCACCGGTGCCGAGGTTCTGCCATGGCCCGGTGGCTCCCCCGTCCCCTGCCTTGGCGGCCGCGGAACTCAGCTCGTACAGGGTGTCGACGGTGAGCAGCACGCTCACGGCCGCCACCACGGCGGTCGTCAGACCGAGGGGCCGCCGGCGCGTCCACACGGCGGCGGCACCGAGGGCCAGGGTTATGACGAACAGCACGTAGACCAGCCAGGTGAGGTAGGTCTGGGCCAGGCCGGACGCCGAGGATCCCTGGAACAGCCCCTGCGTCGCGGAAAGCGTCAGGTTCTTGCCGCTGGGCCCGTACCAGGTCGCCGTGACCAGCGCCAGGACGCCGAGGACGAGACCCATGGCGACGAGCGGCAGGCCCGGCCGGTACCCCATGACCCGTTCGACGAAGTCCCGGGTGGTGGCGACCTCGCTGTCCGAACGCGCCGCGATGACACCCGCCGCGGCCAGGATGAGGTGGCCGATGAACGCGGTCTGCGAACCGAAGGAGTGGTCGATGCCGCCGGCGTAGGACGTCGCGGCGCTGTGGGCGACGAGGGCGATGACGCCCACGACCACCGAGAATCCGGCGCTCGCCCACCCGAGCCAGCGGAGCCGCCGGGCGATGGCGACGAAGACGCCGACGACCGCGACGGCCAGCCCCACCCACCACAACCACCCGAAGAAGGCTCGGGCGAGGGGGGCGATTGCCGGCGTCTGGCTCACGGCGTCACTGAAGCCGCTGAACTTGCCGTTGTCGCCGAGCGGGTCGTACCAGCGCATCAGGAAGTAGGCAGCCAGCAGCACCAGGACGCCGGCGAGCAGCGGGCGGATCCCCGGACGGCGGACGTAGCGGCTCACCACTTCCCGGTAGGTCACCGCCACGAACAGCAGCACGCCCACCAACAGGAAGTAGACGATGCGGAGGTTGAGCACTGACTCGCGGAAACCGAGGCCGTAGTCGGACCTCGATCCCTGCTGAGGTCCGACCATCATGGCGAGGACGACGGATCCGCCCAAGCAGATCAGCAGGCGACGCACGAGCGGCGCCACGCCTCCCTCGCGGTTCACGCGGCGCGCCCGAGACGCTCGCCGAGGATGCCGGTGGGACGGAAGACCAGGATCAGGATCAGGATCACGAAGGCGACCACGTCGACCCAGTTGAGTCCGATCCACGCGCTCCCGCTGCCCTGCCAGGGTGCGGTGGGGATCAGGTTCTCCCCCAGGCCCAGCAGCAGACCACCCATCATGGCGCCGCGGATGTTCCCGATGCCGCCCAGCACTGCGGCGGCGAACGCCTTGATGCCGGGGATGAAGCCCATCGTGTTGCTGAACGCGAAGGCCGTGCCGAACAGGAAGCCGGCGGCTCCGGCCAGCGCGCCGCCGATGATGAAGGTGCGCGAGATCGTGCGGTCGATGTCGATGCCCATGAGCGCGGCTGTGGGCGCGTCCTCAGCGGTTGCCCGGATGCTGCGCCCCAGCTTGGTGCCCGACACGAGACGGTCCAGGAAGAGCATGAGCAGCAGGGCCGAGACGATGATGACCGCCGGCAGCAGGCGCACCTGGCCACCCAGGATGCTGAACAGCGGCCGGTTCACGTCGAAGTACTCGGGGAACTGGTTCTGGCCGATCCGGTTGAACAGCTTCCCGAACAGCTGGGAGAGGAAGAAGGACGCCCCGATCGCGCTGATCAGGAACGCGAGTTTGGGTGCCCCGCGTTTGCGCAGCGGCCGGTAGGCGACGCGCTCGAGGACGAAGGCGACGAGGGCTCCGCTGATGGCGCCGGACACCAGCCCGAGGATGACCACGAGGAAGGCCTGGAAACCGCCGACGCCCGCCCCGTTCCCGACGACGGCGTGCACCACGAGGAAGCTGCCGAAGGCACCGGACATGAACACCTCGCTGTGCGCGAAGTTGATCAGCTGCAGCACGCCGTAGACGAGGGTGTATCCGAGCGCGATGAGGGCGTACATCGACCCGCGGGAGAGCCCGCCGATCAGGTAGTTCATGAAGTCGGTCACGAAGCGGGGCCTCTCACGTCAAACTGGCGCGGA
>JAQGLP010000066.1 GCA_028292835.1 Variovorax sp. | reverse complement strand
TGGCAATGGCGTCGTTCACATCGCGCCAGCGTGTCGCAAGCTGGGCGGTCGCGAGCGCCTCGTTCAGCGAATTCAGGTCTTTCACGGTCGGCGCCACCTTGATCTGGGCAATCGCTGCCGCCGTGTTGCCGCCTTTCAGGAGCAGCAGCACCTTGGCGCTCCATGCGCTGGTTTTTGATCTTGCCATCTTTGTCATTGCTGTCACCTGCTTCGAATAGAGCGCCGAATGTAGGGGCAACCCGTGTCGCCCATGGTTTTTCGGGTTCGACCGGACGTTACGATCACCCATGAAAAAAACCTTCCTACTTCATGTTGACGGAAAGAACCCCGACCGGGTCCTGGAAGCCGTCAAGCACGAAATCCGCAAATACATCCGGCGCGAGCGGCGGCGCGAGCTGCCCCAGGGCGCCGATTACTGGGACTTCGACTGCAAGTTCGGCGCCACGCCCGAAACCGCCGAGCCGGTGCATCTGTCGGCCCTCACGGCGTCCATCGATGCCGTGGCGCAAGCGGCCGGCCCGCAATTCCATGTCGAGATTCTGGCCAAGCCCGGCCATCGCCAGGTCCGGCCCGCGGACCCTGGCGCAACCGAACAGGCCTGAGCCGCGACGAGCACAATTCAGCGCAGCAGCACTTCGAGCAGCCGGTCCAGGCCCCCTTCATCGATCGCCACCATGGCCTGCTCGCGCACCTTCGGCTTGGCGTGGTAGGCGACCGACAGCCCGGCCTCGGCCATCATCGGCAGGTCGTTGGCGCCATCGCCCACGGCAATGGCCTCCCGCGGCGCAATGCCCATGAGCGAGGCCACTTCGAGCAGCGTGCGGCGCTTTTCAGCGCCGTCGCAGATATCGCCCCAGCTTTGTGGTGCCACGCGGCCGGTGAGCCTGCCGTCGGCTTCGTCCAGCAGGTTGGAGCGCGCGAAATCGATGCCGAGCCGCTCCTTCACGCGGTTGGCGAAGAAGGTGAACCCGCCCGACACCAGCAGCACCTTCAGCCCGGCCGCCTTGCACGCGCCCACCAGCGTCTCGGCGCCCGGGTTGAGGCGCAGGCGCTCGTCGTAGACCTGCCGCAGCGCCTCGACCGGCACGCCTTCGAGCAGCGCGACGCGCCGCCGCAGGCTCTCCTTGAAGTCCTTGACCTCGCCGCGCATGGTGGCCTCGGTGATGGCCGCGACCTCGGCCTTCTTGCCCACCGCGTCGGCGATCTCGTCGATGCATTCGATGTTGATCAGCGTCGAGTCCATGTCGAAGGCGATCAGCTTGAAGTCGGCCAGGCGCAACGGTGGGGTGAAGCGCCGCAGTACCAGGCCGGGCGCGTGGTCGATGGCGGCGGAATCGCAAGGGAAGTCGGTCAGGGTCATTTTGAATGCAGGTAGCGTTGATCGGACCAGGTCGTCATCCATTCGGGACGGGAGGCGATGAACACCGCCGTCAGCATGCCAGTGACGCTGAAATGTTCAGCCGTACCAGTCCTCGACCCGAAGCCCCGGCACGCGTAAAAACTCGCGCAGGTTGCGGGTGACGACGGTGAGGTCGTGGGCCAGGGCCGTGCCGGCGATGAGCAGGTCGCAGGGGCCGATGGGCGTGCCGGCGTTCTGCAGCAGATGGCGCAACCGGCCCGCCGCGGCGGCCGAGGCTTCGTCCAGCGGAAGGCACCGGTAGCGCCGGCAGGCATCCGCAAGGAACAGGCGCATGGGCTGCGGGTTGCTGGAGCGGGCCAGGCCGTATTCGATCTCGAAAACGCTGATAGTGCCGAGATGCAGCGAAGACGGGTCCGCCTGGTCGATGCGCTCGCGGCAACGCCCCATGTTCCTGAAGGCGTAGATCAGTGGATTGGTGTCCAGCAAGAACATCAGAACGGTTCCCGGAAGGCGTCCTGACCCAAGCCCCGATGGCGGTCCTGGTCCAGCAGGAAGTCCCAGTCGCCGTCGCCGCCGCCTTCCCTCAGCCGATCGATTTCAGCCCAGAAGCTCGCGCGGTCCGCGCCCAGCCTGGCCTTTTCGGCTTCCGCGGACCGGGCAAACCAGCGGCTGAGCGAGAGGCCCGCGCGGGTGGCGGCAGTCTTGGCGGCCTCCAGGGTGTCGTCGTCAAGGTAGATGGTCACTTGCGACATGACAGCCTCTTTGGAAAATTACATCGGCAATTATAAGAATTCCGCCGGGCGGCGCGGGCCAGGAGCGCGCCAAGGTCAAGCTGCAACGGGCTCCTTCGTCGTCGGCTGCCCCAGGCTGCGCAGCACGTCGCGGACCATCTGCGCCCGGTCCTTTGGTTCGGCCAACGAGCGCTCGATGCGCAGCCGGTCGTTGCCGGCCAGCTTGATGTGCTTGTTCTTCTGGATCAGGTGGATGATGTTCATGGCCTCGACCGGCGGGTCCTTCCGGAACGTGATGTTGATTACGCCCGGCGCCGCATCCACCTTCAGCACGCCATAGGGCCGCGCCAGCACCCGCAGGCGGTGCGTGTCGATCAGGGTCTGCGCCTGCGCCGGCAGCTTGCCGAAGCGGTCGACGATCTCTTCCAGCAGCGTGTCGATCTGGTCGGCGGTCTTCGCCGTCGCCAGCTTCTTGTAGAACGACAGGCGCAGGTGCACGTCGCCGCAGTAGTCGTCGGGCAGCAGGGCCGGCGCGTGCAGGTTGATCTCGGTCGTGACGTTGAGCGGCGAGAGCAGGTCGGGCTCCTGCCCGGCCTTGAGCGCGCGCACCGCCTCGCCCAGCATCTCGTTGTAGAGCTGGAAGCCCACTTCCAGCATGTTGCCGCTCTGGTTCTCGCCCAGTACCTCGCCGGCGCCGCGGATCTCCAGGTCGTGCATCGCGAGGTAGAAGCCCGAGCCCAGCTCCTCCATCTGCTGGATGGCTTCGAGGCGCTGCGCCGCCTGCTTGGTCAGGCCATCGATGTCGGGCACCATCAGGTAGGCGTAGGCTTGGTGGTGGCTGCGCCCGACGCGCCCGCGCAGCTGGTGCAGCTGGGCCAGGCCGAACTTGTCGGCACGGCTCATCACGATGGTGTTGGCCGTCGGCACGTCGATGCCGGTCTCGATGATGGTCGAGCACAGGAGGATGTTGTAGCGCTGCGCCACGAAGTCGCGCATCACGCGCTCCAGCTCGCGCTCGGGCATCTGGCCGTGGGCGACGGCGATGCGCGCCTCGGGCAGGATTTCTTCCAGCCGCGCCCGCCGGTTCTCGATGGTCTCGACCTCATTGTGCAGGAAGTAGACCTGCCCGCCGCGCTTCAACTCGCGCAGCACCGCCTCGCGGATCACGCCGTTGCCCTCGGTGCGGACGAAGGTCTTGATCGCCAGGCGCCGCTGCGGCGCGGTGGCGATCACGGAGAGGTCGCGCAAGCCCTCGAGCGCCATGCCCAGCGTGCGCGGAATCGGCGTGGCCGTGAGCGTGAGCACGTCGACCTCGGCGCGCATCGCCTTCATCGCCTCCTTGTGGCGCACGCCGAAGCGGTGCTCCTCGTCGATGATGAGCAGGCCGAGGTTGTGGAACCGGATCGACGGCGACAGCAGCTTGTGCGTGCCGACCACGATGTCGATGGTGCCGTCGGCCAGCCCCTTGGCCGCCGCCGCGATCTCCTTGGCCGAGCGGAAGCGGCTCATCTCGGCGATCTTCACCGGCCACTTGCCGAAACGGTCCACCAGCGTCTGGTGGTGCTGCTCGGCCAGCAGCGTGGTCGGCGCCAGGAACGCCACCTGCTTGCCGCCCGTGACGGCGACGAAGGCGGCCCGCAGCGCCACCTCGGTCTTGCCGAAGCCGACGTCGCCGCACACGAGGCGGTCCATCGGCTGCGGCGAGATCATGTCCTGGATCACCGCGTGGATGGCGGCGTTCTGGTCGGCCGTTTCCTCGAAGCCGAAGTCGTTGGCGAAGGCCTCGTAGTCCTGCGGCGAATAGCGGAAGGCGTGGCCCTCGCGCGCCGCGCGCCGCGCATAGATGTTGAGCAGCTCGGCGGCCGCGTCGCGCACCTGCTCGGCCGCGCGGCGTTTGGCCTTTTCCCACTGGCCGGAACCCAGCCTGTGCAGCGGCGCCTCGTCGGGGCTGACGCCCGAGTAGCGGCTGATCTGGTGCAGCTGGCTGACCGGCACGTAGAGCGTCGCCTTGTCGGCGTACTCCAGGTGCAGCATTTCCTGCATCACGGGCGAGCCGTCGGCATTCTTGCCCTGGCCCAGGTCCATGTTGACCAGGCCCCGGTAGCGCCCGATGCCGTGGGCGCTGTGCACCACCGGGTCGCCGATGTTGAGCTCGGAGAGGTCCTTGATCAGCGACTCGACGTCGCTCGTCTGCTCCTGCCGGCGCCCGCGCCGGCGCGTGGTCGGCGCGGTGGCGAACAGCTCGGTTTCGGTGACGAAGTCGATGCCCGCCTCCAGCCAGGCGAAGCCCGAGGCCAGCGACGAGGTGGCGATGCCGATTTTTTCGTGCGGCGCCGCCTCGAACTCGGCCAGCGAGTCGAAGGCGGGCGGGCTGATGCCGCTGGCGCGCAGGAAGTCCAGCAGGCTCTCGCGCCGGCCGGCGCTCTCGGCCAGCACCAGCACGCGCTGCGGCGTGGTGCGCAGATGGGCCTTGAGCTGCGCGAGTGGATCCTCGGCGCCACGCACGACGGCCAGCGGCGCCAGGGCGCCGAACTCGGCGAAGTGCGCGGCGTCCGGCTCCGTGCCGCGCAACGCCAGCTGCGCATATTCCTTGGCGCGCCCGTAAAACTGCTCGGCGCTCAGGAACAGCGCTTCCGGCGGCAGCGCGGGCCGTTCGGGGTCGCCCCGCACCAGCCGGTAGCGCTCGCGCGTGTCCTGCCAGAAATGCTGGAATGCCGGCTCCAGGTCGCCGTGCAGCACCACTGTGGCCGCGGCACCGAGGTAGTCGAACACCGTCGCCGTCTCCTCGAAGAAGAGCGGCAGGTAGTACTCGATGCCGGCGGTCGCGACGCCGTTGCCAATGTCCTTGTAGATGCGGCTCTTGGTCGGGTCGCCTTCGAGCAGCTCACGCCAGCGGCCGCGAAAGCGCGCGCGCGCGTCGTCGTCCATCGGGAACTCGCGCCCCGGCAGCAGCCGCACCTCGGGCACCGGGTACAGGCTGCGCTGCGTGTCGGGATCGAAGGTGCGGATCGAGTCGATCTCGTCGTCGAACAGGTCGACCCGGTAGGGCACCACCGAGCCCATCGGGAACAAATCGATCAGCCCGCCGCGCACCGCGTACTCGCCCGGGCTCACCACCTGCGTGACGTGGCTGTAGCCAGCCAGCGTGAGCTGCGCCTTGAGCTTCGCTTCTTCCAGCTTCTGCTTGGTTCTGAAGTGGAAGGTGTAGCCCGCCAGGAAGCCCGGTGGCGCCAGGCGGTAGAGCGCAGTGGTGGCCGGCACGACCACCAGGTCGGCCTCGCGCTGGCTGATGCGCCACAGCGTGGCGAGCCGCTCGCTGATCAGGTCCTGGTGCGGCGAGAAGCTGTCGTAGGGCAGCGTTTCCCAGTCGGGGAACAAGGCCGTGCGCAGCCCGGGCGCGAAGAACGCCATCTCGTCGATCAGCCGCCGCGCGTCGTTGGCGTCGGCGGTGAAGACGGCAGTGGCGCGGCCGGCGGCTTTTTCGCGTTCGCCGAGGCGCGCCAGCAGCAGGGCGTCGGCCGAAGAGGGCGGGCGCGGCAGCGTGAAGCGCTTGCCGAGGGGGAGGGGGGGCAGGTTCATGGGATGGCGAACAATGCACGACACCCCGCGCCGGGTGGCGAAGGGTTCGCAAGAACAATTTTAGGCGGCCGCCGCATTTGCAAGCCCCGCCGGCTT
>JAQGLP010000041.1 GCA_028292835.1 Variovorax sp. | reverse complement strand
AAATCCGGGAAGGCCCTGCGAAACAGCCAGCGAAAACCGCTGACTGGGGCCCTCGCGCAAGCCCGGAATTTTAGGCCACCGCACGTCCGGCTTCCCGGGAGGGCCGTAGGCCCGTGTGCGGCGCGGCGCCAGGGCCGCAGGAAGCTTTCGGCGCCGCAGGCGGCGATGCCAGGGCCGGGCGTGGTTTTTCTACCCCGATGGGATAATTCAGCCATGAGCATTACATACAAGGACGCCGAGGGCGTCGCCGGCATGCGTGTGGCATGCCGTCTGGCCGCCGAGGTGCTGGACTACCTCACGCCGCTGATCAAGCCCGGCATCACGACCAACGACATCGACCGCCTGGCCGCCGAGTACATGGTCCGCCAGGGCACCACCTCGGCCACGGTGGGCTACCTGGGCGCCAGCAGCGTGCCCTATCCGAAGTCGCTGTGCACTTCGGTCAACCACGTGGTCTGCCACGGCATCCCGAACGACAAGCCGCTCAAGAAGGGCGACATCCTGAACGTCGACGTCACCGTCATCAAGGATGGCTGGTTCGGCGACACCAGCCGCATGTTCATCGTGGGCGACGCCTCGATCGCGGCCAAGCGCCTGTGCGCCATCACTTTCGAGGCGATGTGGCACGGCATCGTCAAGGTCCGGCCGGGCGCGCGCCTGGGCGACATCGGCCACGCCATCCAGCGCTTTGCCGAGGGGCAGGGCTTCTCGGTGGTGCGCGAGTTCTGCGGCCACGGCATCGGGCGCGGCTTCCACGAGGAACCGCAGGTGCTGCACTACGGCCGCCCCGGTACGCTCGACGAGTTGAAGCCCGGCATGACCTTCACCATCGAGCCGATGATCAACGCCGGCAAGCGCGACATCAAGGAAGATGCGCGCGGCGGCCAGTACGACGGCTGGACCATCGTCACGCGCGACCACTCGCTGTCGGCGCAGTGGGAGCACACCGTGCTCGTCACCGACACCGGCTACGAAGTGCTCACGCTGTCGGCCGGCAGTCCGCCGCCGCCGGCCTTCGTCAACGCGACGGCCTGACGGACGGGAGCGGCCGATGCGCACGTCGGTCATGGATGACGGCATCGCCGCTCTGCGCGACGAGCACCGCGCCCGTAAAAACGCGCTGCTCGAACGCCTGCGCGCCGGCGCCGTCGTTCGCGTCAACGTGCACGCCATGCTGCGCCAGCTGTCGGCGCTGGCCGACCGCACCCTGCGCGCGCTCTGGGACCAGGCCGGCTTCGGCGACACGCTGGTCCTGGTGGCCGTCGGCGGCTTCGGGCGCGGCGAGCTGTTCCCCTGCTCCGACATCGACGTGCTGCTGCTGCTGCCCGATGAGGCCGAGCCGGGGGACGACGACGCGCGCTCGGCGCGGCTCGAAGCCTTCATCGGCCACTGCTGGGATGCGGGCCTGGAGATCGGCTCCAGCGTGCGCACCATCGGGCAGTGCCTGAGCGAAGCCGCCGGCGACGTGACGGTGCAGACCTCGCTGCTCGAATCCCGCCTGGTCACCGGCGACCGGGCCCTGTACGCGCGGTTTTGCGAGCGCTTCTCGGCCTCGCTCGATCCGCACGCCTTCTTCGCCGCCAAATCGCAGGAGATGCGACACCGCCACCAGAAGTTCGACGACACGCCCTACGCGCTGGAGCCCAACTGCAAGGAGTCGCCCGGCGGCCTGCGCGACCTGCAGACCGTGCTCTGGATGACGCGGGCGGCCGGCTTCGGCCGCTCGTGGGACGACCTGGCCGACAATGGCCTGGCCACCGCCTTCGAGGTGCGGCAGATCAAGCGCAACGAGGCGCTGCTGTCGCTGATCCGCGCCCGCCTGCACGTAATCGCCAACCGGCGCGAGGACCGCCTGGTGTTCGACCTGCAGACCGCCGTAGCCGCCACCTTCGGCTATGCCGGCGAGTCGCGGCGCCGGGCCAGCGAGGCGCTGATGCGGCGCTACTACTGGGCGGCCAAGGCGGTCTCGCAACTGCGCCAGATCCTGCTGCTCAACATCGCCGAGCGGCTGCAGCCGTGCACCGAGCCGCCAACGCCGCTCAACGAGCGCTTCTTCGAGCAGGCCGGCATGATCGAGGTCGCGTGCGACGACCTGTACGAACGCGAGCCGCGCGCCATCCTCGAGACCTTCCTGCTCTACCAGCAGACGCCGGGCGCCAAGGGGCTGTCGGCGCGCACCCTGCGCGCGCTCTACAACGCACGCCACGTGATGGACGTGCGCTTCGGCAACGACCCGGCCAACCACGCGACCTTCATGCGCATGCTGCGCGAGCCGCACGGCATCACGCACGCGCTGCGCCTGATGAACCAGACCTCGGTGCTCGGGCGCTACCTGCGGGTGTTCCGCCGCATCGTCGGGCAGATGCAGCACGACCTGTTCCACGTCTACACGGTCGACCAGCACATCCTGATGGTGCTGCGCAACATGCGGCGCTTCTTCATCGCCGAGCATGCGCACGAATACCCGTTCTGCTCGCAGCTGGCGGCCGGCTGGGACAAGCCCTGGGTGCTCTACGTGGCGGCGCTGTTCCACGACATCGCCAAGGGCCGCGGCGGCGACCATTCGGCGCTGGGCGCGCGCGACGTGAGGCGCTTTTGCCGCCAGCACGGCATCGAGGCCGCGGACGCCCGGCTCATCGAGTTTTTGGTGGCCGAGCACCTGACCATGAGCACGGTGGCGCAAAAGCAGGACCTGAGCGACCCCGACGTGATCGCCGCGTTCGCGCGGCGGGTGGGTACAGAACACCACCTCACGGGGCTGTACCTGCTGACCGTGGCCGACATCCGCGGCACCTCGCCGCGCGTGTGGAACGCCTGGAAGGGCAAGCTGCTGGAGGATCTCTACGGAGCCACCTCGCGCGCGCTCGGCGGCCACCTGCCCGACGCCGGCGCCGAGATCGAGGCGCGCAAGCGCGAGGCGCTGGCGCGGCTTGCCTTGCACGCGCCGCCGAGCGGGATCCACGAGGCGCTGTGGCGCACACTGGACGTGAGCTACTTCATGCGCCACGACGCGAGCGAGATCGCATGGCACGCACGCCAACTCTCGCGCCACGTGGCGGCCACGGCCGCGGCGGACCGCACCCGGCGGGACCCCGCCAGGGACGGCAGCGGCAGCAACGGCG
>JAQGLP010000453.1 GCA_028292835.1 Variovorax sp. | reverse complement strand
AGATGACGGCGGCGACCGGAATGGAGCGGTACGAAGTCTCCGCCTACGCCAAGCCCGGCCACCGCTGCTGGCACAACTGGAACTACTGGCAGTTCGGCGACTACCTGGGCATCGGCGCCGGCGCCCACGGCAAGCTCAGCTTCGCGCACCGCGTGGTGCGCCAGGTGCGCTTTCGCGAGCCGAACCGCTACATGGCGCAGGCGCTGGCCGGCCACGCCGTGGCGCAAAGCGCCGAGGTCGCGCGCGCCGAGCTGCCCTTCGAGTTCATGCTCAACGCGCTGCGGCTCGTGAACGGTTTCACGCTTGCGCAGTTCGGGGAGCGCACCGGACTGGCGGTCACCGCGATCCAGCGCGGGCTGGACGAAGCCGAACGCAAGGGGCTGGTCGCGCGCGATCTGCACCGTGTCTGGCCGACCGAGCGCGGGCTCGATTTCCTGAGCGACCTGCAGACGCTGTTCCTGCCCGAGACCTGAGCCGGCGCCGCCGCACGCGGGATCGTGCCGGCGCCGATTCAATAGTGGCCCTGGATTCTCATCAGCGACCCGTCTCCTTCAGGTAGGCCTTTCTCGCCGCGATCGCGGTGTTCGAGAAATCCGTGAACACGCCGTCGATCCCGGCACGGAAGTAGGCCAGGTACTCCGCAGTCGGGTCGCCCTTGAAGATCCCCGCCAGATACTGCGGTTCATTGCGGAAGGTGTAGCTGTGCACGAACAGGCCGGTCTTGTGCGCGTCGGCAATCAGGCTGGTCGGCTTGATCGTGTTCACCTCCGCCAGCGACCCCGTGTACGGCGGATCCTTGAAGGGCACGATGGTCAGCGCCATCACCTGCGGCTTCCAGGGTCCGATGCCGTCCGCGTA
This sequence comes from Variovorax sp., assembly GCA_028292835.1. Taxonomy (GTDB): domain Bacteria; phylum Pseudomonadota; class Gammaproteobacteria; order Burkholderiales; family Burkholderiaceae_C; genus Variovorax. The sequence continues at coordinate 9,394 of JAQGLP010000453.1, read as the reverse complement.
GGTCTTGATTTCGGCCAACCCCGCCGGGGTCAGCATGGCTCCGAAGGTGCGGGGGTCGCCGGCCAGCGTCCAGCTGTAGGGCCGCCCATCCACGAATGTGTAGGCGTCGTTGGTGATGTAGATCATCTCGCCGGTCTTGTAGTTGACGTCGTTGCCGTCGATCAACTGGACGGCCCTGGTCTTCAGTCCGGCCGAGCGGAAGTACTTCAGGCTGGCGGGGTCGAAGCTCTGTATGTAGACCGGTGCGTCCTTGCGGTTGAGGTCGTTGAAGTTGAGCACCTTGAGGATCGCATCCTCGAGCGGGTGGCTGCCGGCGGGACCGCAGCCGTTGGCGATGGCCTGGGCGTTGTTCCAGACCGGGTTCTTGCTTTCCGGGTACACGCTGATGGTTCGGCCCGTCGCCGCGCTCTTCGCCTTGGCGATGTCGATGACTTCCTGGAAGCTCAGGACCGGCAGTTTGCCGTTGAGCTCGGTCGGACGCTGGGCTCGCGCGTCATAGGTCGTGCCCCCGATCCATTGCTTGAGCTCCGCCAGCGTGAAGTCAGTGATAGACCAGTCGTTGGTATGGTCCTCGCCATCGACGACCAGGGATTTCAGGACCGATTTGGGATCGAGCGGGTCCGTCAGGTCACTCAGGTACTGGGGAGGACCGTTCGCGGCGACGGGCGGATAGCTCACGTTGACCAGCACGCCGGGCACGGTCCGCTTGCGGCTGGCCACGGTGCTGTTGGTCTTGGCCACTTCGGCGATGTTGGTGTTGTCGCTGAGCCAGGGGTTGTGCCGCGCGACGGGCACGCAGTCCTTGGTCAGGTGCAAGTCCATTTCCAGCGAGTCGGCGCCCGCGTCGGCGGCGCCCTCGTAGGAGGCTTTCGTCTCTTCGGGGAACAAGCCCGGCAGGCCCCGGTGGCCGATGATGATCGGAGCGGCGCCGTCAAGCGTGAGCAGCGGTGCCGGGGCCGGAGCGGGTGTCGGGGTGGCGACGATCGGCAGAAACTGCGCCCCGCCTCCACCGCCTCCACCGCAGGCGGCGACGCCCAGGCTGGCACCGAGGATGGCGATGGCGCGCAAGGTCTGTGACGGCAGGCGCAGCGGATGTGTCGGATGGGTCATGTGATGGGCAGGTTGTAGACGAATCGAAAATCCGCCCATGCTGAGCCTGTTTTGTGACACGGCGGTAACCAGCGACGCGTTTTCGCGAACTTTCGCGTTAATCCGCAGCGGCGTCAACCTGTCCAATCTGCGTTCCTGTCCCGATCGGCCGTGCCAAGCGCATCGCCAGACCGGGCAACGGCCCGCATGCCGACGATCAGCCCGGTGCTGCCCACCGGGCTTTGACACACTCAAGCAAGTCGGTATTGAATTCGGCGTGCCAACTCGCACATGGTGGAGTCAGAACTCTGCCGAGGAATCGACGATGAAACGCATGCTCATGCTGTGGCGTCTGGTGAGGAAGGATCTGCGCTTGCTGTGGTTTGCCATTGGGCATCCAAGCCGGCCGGCTTGGTTGCTGCCGGCGGCCGGGCTTCTTTTCCTGTATGCCGTGGAGCCGCTCAACTTCGCGATTCCGCTGCTTGGCGCGGTCGACGACTTTGTGCTGGTGCCGCTCGTGCTGCACACGCTCTTGAAGCTGCTGCCAGCCGAGATTCTCGCCAGCTTCGGACGCCATTCCTTGCCGAAGTTGAGGGCGCTGAGCTAGACCGGTCATACCCCTGGGCCGGCAGCATCGGAGTTCCTCTCCTTTGCCCGGACGTTTTTCTGGATCTTCAAGCGCTGGGCCGTTCGACCAGCTTGCTGCCTCGCGCTTGAACTCGTCCGTGAGGCGCCGTCCTGTCCTCGGCATGCCTGCCTTTTCAAACCCCCTTGTCATCCAACGTGTTTGGGAATCGGGAGAAGCCCAGTCCCTGGCCGCTCCTGATGAGCATACATTTCACACAGTACCGACTCAATAAAGCCTGTTGGCGCCTGTGTCCATCCTTTTCGATTTTTCCCGGATTTCGTCGCATTTCCAACATGGAATCGGTCACTTGGCCGGTCCTGCTTGCGCCCGGCGCAGGCCCGTCCCGGGTTGGGTCACGATCAGAACTCTTCGTTAAGAGCAAATCACCACTCCAGGGGCATGGCACTTTGAACATCAACACAATTACTTCAATCAAGCGCCCCTCCTCTTCGGAAGAGATTCACCAATGGCGGGCAGGCGATGCCTGGCTCGCCGGCGGCACATGGCTCTTTTCGGAGCCGCAGGTGAACCTGCATACGCTGATCGACCTGGTCGGCCTGGGCTGGCCCGCGCTCACGCCCACCCCCCAAGGTCTTGACATTGCAGCGACCTGCAGCATTGCCGATCTCTACGCTTTCAGGGGCGACGCTTCATGGACCGCCGTGCCGCTGATCGGCGCATGCTGCGAATGCCTGCTTGCGTCATTCAAGATATGGAATGCGGCCACCGCCGGTGGCAACATCTGCATGTCGCTGCCGGCAGGCGCCATCACCTCGCTGACGGTGGCGCTGGAGGGGCGTCTGACCCTGCTCGCACGCAACGGCGGCTCTCGCGAAGTCAGCGCCGTCGACTTCGTCGTGGATAACAACCGCAACATCCTCGAGCCTGGCGAATTGCTGCGCAGCATCCATTTGCCTGCCAGTTCGCTAAAAAAACGTTTTGCCCTGCGCCGCGCCACGCTGACGCACCTGGGCCGTTCGGCCGCACTCCTGGTGGGCACTCAGGCGCACCGGGGCGGCGAGATGGTGCTGACGGTCACGGCGGCGACGCGGCGTCCGGTCCAGATCCGCATGCCCGAGGGTGTTTCTGCGGCCGCACTGCGTCATGCGCTGGACCACGCCATCCCGGCGGACGGCTGGTTCGACGATGTGAACGGAACGCCGGCCTACAAACGCCACATGACCTATCACTATGCCGAAGAAATTCGCGCAGAACTGGCCGCGCAGCCCCTGCAAGCCCAATCCGGAGCACTGGCATGAGCTACAAAATCAACGGCCGGACTTTCGTGGCCCAACCGACCCCTGGGCAATGCTTGCGCACGTTTTTGCGCGAGCAGGGCATGACGGGAGTCAAGAAGGGTTGCGATCAGGGGGACTGCGGTGCGTGCACCGTGTTGCTGGACGGCAAACCCATTCACTCCTGCCTGATGCCGGCCTTCCGCGCCGAGGGCCGCGAAGTGACCACGATCGAGGGATTGGCCCAAGGCGAGCAACTGCATCCGCTGCAGCAGGCCTTCCTTGATGCGAACGCATTTCAGTGCGGCTTCTGCACGGCCGGCATGATCATGACGGCCTCCACCTTTGACGACGCCCGACGGGCCGATCTTCCCCGTTCGCTGAAAGGCAACCTGTGCCGCTGCACGGGCTACCGCAGCATCGAGGACGCCATCAGGGGCACCCGATCCGCCCAGGCGGATATCGCCGGGCAAGCCTGTGGCGCCAGCCTCGGCAATCCTTTCGGTCCCGGTATCGTGGTCGGCGAAGCGCACTACACCATGGACGCTGAAAAGCGGTTTGCAGGTCTGCTGCACCTGAAGGTCGTGCGTTCGCCGCACGCCCACGCCAGACTGCGCAGCATTGATCGCAGCGAGGCCCTGGCCTGTCCCGGCGTCGTGGCCGTGCTGACCTGGGAAGACGCGCCACGTCGCCTCTTCAGCTCCGCCACGCATGAAGACCACCTGGTGGACCCGGACGACACCTATGTGCTGGACGACGTCGCACGTTTTGTCGGTCAGCGCCTGGTCGCCGTGGTCGCGGAAACCGAAGCCGCCGCCGAGGCCGCCTGCCGCCTGGTCAAGATCGACTACGAAATATTGCCTGCCGTATTCGATCCCGAACTGGCCATGAAACCCGGGGCACCGGTACTGCATGAAAAGGGCACCGCGTCGAAAGGCAATATCTTTGTCAACATCAAGGGCGAGGTCGGCAGCGTGAAGACCGGCCTCGATGCGGCCTACGCGGTGCATGAAAAGACCTATTCGACATCGCGCGTCCAGCACGTCCATCTCGAAACGCACGGCTCCATCGTCTGGACGGGCGAAGACGGCCGCATGCACGTGCGGACCAGTTCGCAGGCCCCCTTCATCACACGCCAGAAGCTGGCCTACATTTTCGGCATCAATGCCGCCGACCTGCATGTTTTTACCGAACGCGTGGGCGGCGGTTTAGGCGGCAACCAGGAGATGAATTCGGAAGACCTGTGCGTACTGGCCAGCCTGAAGACCGGCCGGCCCGTCAAATGGGAGTTCATGCGCGAGGAGCAGTTCATCGGCGCCTCCACCCGGCACCAGATGACGACCCACGTCAAACTCGGCGCCACCCAGGAAGGCCTGCTGACCGCCATCGACCTGCGTGTCGTGTCCAACACCGGCGCCTACGGCTCGCACGGCAGCGAAACGCTGGCGGCGGCCCTTGGCAATCCGATGACGGTTTATCGCTGCCAAAACAAGAAGGCCGACGGTTTTGCCGTCTACACCAACATGATGCCGGGCGGTGGCTTTCGCGGCTATGGCGCCTCGCAGACGACCTTTGCCCTCGAATGCGCTATGGACGAACTGGCGGAGCAACTGGGCATCGACCCGTTCACGATTCGACGGCTCAACATGGTCAAGCCCGGCGACTGGATGGAATCGGTCTGGAAAGACCCTTCCGACGTCAGCTTCGGCAGCTATGGCCTGGACCAGTGCATGGACCTGGTCGAGCAAAGCCTGGCCAAGGAAGGTGGCCTGCCCATGCCCGAGGGCACAGACTGGAAGCAGGGCACCGGCGTGGCACTTGCCATGCTCGATTGCGGGCCCCCGACAGAGCATCGCTCCGGCGCCGTCATCGCCATGCGGGCTGACGGCAGCTACCACCTTGCGGTGGGTTCGACCGAAATGGGCAATGGCTCCGTCACGTCTCACAGGCAAATTGCGGCTTCCCTTCTGAACTGCCGCGCGGACCACATCGAAATCATCAACGCCGACACCGATCTCACGCCCTACGACACCGGAACCTTTGCCAGCACCGGCACTGTGGTTGCCGGCCAGAGCGTGGCGCTGACAGCCGCCGCGCTGGCAGAAAACATCCTTGGCTACACCGCCCGCCATACCGGCACGGAAGCGTCGGCCTGGAGCTTGCAGGAAGGCTTCGTGAGGTCTGGAGATCACCGCATTCCGCTGCCCGAGCTGTACGCCTTGGGCATCGCCGACGGCCACCGCTTTGAAGCCAAGCGCAAGGCCTACCTGTCACCACGGACCACGGCCTTCAACGTACAGGGCATCAGGCTGGCGGTCCACCAGATAACCGGCGAAATCCGCATCTTGCGCAGTGTCCATGCCGCGGATATCGGTCGTTTGATCAACCCGATGCAATGCCGCGGGCAAATCGATGGTGCCATTGCCATGGGAGTGGGTTGGGCCCTGACAGAGCACATGGTCTACGACGACAAGGGCAAGATGCTCAACGCCGCGCTGCGCAATTACCATATACCGGCATTTGCGGATACGCCGCGCAGCGAGATATTTTTTGCCGATACTTATGACACGATCGGGCCGCTGGGCGCCAAGGCGCAGGGAGAGTGCGCCATCAATCCGGTAGCGCCCGCGATTGCGAACGCGGTGAAGGATGCGACCGGTGTCCGCTTTGCGCACCTGCCGCTGACACCCGACCGCATTTTCGACCAGCTGGTCCGCGCTCCTGACCGGACCTCATCCGCCCCATGAACACCCTTGCTGCTGCTGAAGGAAGGGCCGATGCAGTCAGCATCGTGACGCAAACCCGGATTGTGCCGGGCCGGGACGTCGAGTTTGCCATCTGGCAGGAATCGGTCATCGCCACGATTTCCCGCCAGGCAGGTTTCCTGGACCAGAAGGTCCTGCCTCCCAGCCCGCCGGCCCAGGTCGACTGGGTGATCGTGCAGCGCTTTTCAAGCACCGCCGCCGCGCAGCAATGGCTGCGTTCGGAACTCCGCGCCAATCTCCTCGAGGGCGTGCAGCACCTGTTGGTGGGCAATGACGATATCCACCTCATTCAAGATGGCAACACCGGGGTGCTTCCCTCGCCGGCCTCGGCGGTGATCTCGACCCGCGTCAGGCCGGGTCAGGAGATGGCTTATCGGGCCTGGGAGCGTCGCATGGCTGCGGTCCAGGCCAAGGCGCCCGGCTTCCAGGGCTGCCGGACCGAGGCGCCCGTGCCCGGCGTGCAGGAAAGCTGGGTGGCCATCGTTCGCTTCGATTCGGACGTCAACCTCGATAAATGGATGAAGTCTTCCGAGCGGCTGAAATTGCTGCCCGAAGGGGAGGCATTGAGTGAAGACGTGCGCGCCCGAATCGTGCATACGGGTTTTGACCAATGGTTTCCGGCAGGCGGCACGACGGGCAGGGCCGCGCCGCCCCCCTGGAAGCAGAATATGCTGGTGCTGCTGATGCTGTACCCAGTGGTGTTCCTCTTCGGCCTCTGGGTCCAGGAGCCGGTGCTCATGAAAGGTATGGGCATGCCGTTTTGGCTGGCATTATTTTTTGGCAATGTCGCCAGCGTGCTTTTGTTGAACTTCCTGGTGCCCTGGGTTTGCGCACGCTTCGGCTGGTGGCTGCAACCGGCCGCGGAAGATGTGACCCGCGTCAACCGCAAGGGCGTTGCGATGATCCTGGGGATTTACGCGGCGTGCCTGCTGGTGTTTTCGAGATTGCACTGAGCCGATACGGCGAGTGCGAGACGATGAGCAGAGGCCCGGCGTCCTCAGGACCACGATCGCTATCGTCCTGGGCTGCCTGCTGCTGCGCAGACTCTGCGCCGGATCCTTGTTCCAAACGGGCTTTGAACGGGCGCGCGTCGGGCATCGCCTAAAATCGCGCCTCCGGAGACTTGGGTGAGTGGTTTAAACCAGCAGTCTTGAAAACTGCCGACGGGCAACCGTCCGTGAGTTCGAATCTCACAGTCTCCGCCAGACGATCTTCCTTTTTCTACCGCGCGATGAGCGACTCCCATGCCCTTGCTGGCCCGCCCGGGCTGGCCAGGTCGAATCGGAGCCGCGATACGGGATGCCGCACAGTGATGCGTTGAGGTCACGGCGGCGTCATGACGGGGTGCGATGCTGCCCTTGCGGCGCCTCGGTGGCGGCGCCGTTCCTGCCGCGCAAAAACGACCCACAAGCCATGACTTTCCCTTGGGCGCGCGTGACTGCGCATCTCTTTTTTCTGGGCATGACGCTCGCCTGCACACCGGGCCAGGCCGCCGAGATGGCCTCCTCCCAGGACGGCCCGGCGGAGTCGATCGCTCCCGCGTCGGATTTCGAAGTCCACGGGCAAGCCACCTATATCTTTCAGCGCAAGCCGGGTTTTCGCGCTGCCTACTCCGGGCCGAACAGCCTGAGTCCGCAGCCCGAGCACAGCTACTCGTTCACATCGACCGTGTTCGTCGGATGGCGCCCGGTGCGGGACCTGGAGTTCTATTTCAATCCGGAAGTGGTGCAGGGCCTGCCGATGTCGCGGCTGGTGGGCCTGGGAGGCCTGACCAACAGCGAACTGCAGAAGACGGCCGGCACCAACCCCGTCATCTACCGGGCCCGCGCTTTCGTGCGCAAGACCTGGGGGCTGGGCGGCGGCACCGAAGAGGTCGAGTCCGACGCCAACCAGTTGCCCGGCTCGCGCGACCAGCGCCGGCTGGTGCTGACGGCCGGCAACTTCGCCGGCTCCGACATCTTCGATCAGAACACCTATGCGCACGACGGGCGCACGCGCTTCCTCAACTGGGCGCTGCTCATGCACGGTGCCTACGACTACGCGTCCGATGCGCGCGGCTATTCGTGGGGCGCGGCGCTGGAGTATTTCGACGGCGACTGGGCGGTGCGCGCCGGCCGCCTGATGGAGCCGAAGGAATCGAACGGCCTCAAGCTCGACTGGGCCCTCAAACGCCACCATGGCGATCAGGTCGAAGTCGAGCGCGGCTGGAAGGCGGGCGACCAGCCGGGGCGTGCCCGGTTCCTGCTCTATCGCAACACGGCCGTGATGGGGGCGTTCCAGGATGCCAACCTCCTGGCCGCCGCCACGGGCACCACGCCCGATGTGGCCCTGGTCCGCCGCCAGCAGAGCAAGACGGGCTGGGGCATCAACCTCGAGCAGGCCATCGACGACACGAGCGGCGTGTTCGCGCGGTGGGGGCGCCATGACGGGCGGACCGAGACCTTTTCCTTCGCCGAGATCGACCGCTCGTTTTCGACGGGGGCGGTGATCGGCGGTGCGCGCTGGGGGCGGCCGAAGGACACCCTGGGCATCGCCTGGGCGCGCAACGGGCTTTCCGGCCCGCACCGCGAGTACCTGGCGGCCGGCGGCCTCGGGTTTTTCATCGGCGATGGGGCGTTGCTGCGCTACAGGCCCGAGTCCATCGTGGAGACTTACTACGAGTTCGGTTTCGGCAAAGGCCCTCGTTCCGGCTACACCGTGATGGTGGGCTTCCAGCGCATCCGCAATCCGGCCTACAACGCCGACCGCGGACCGGTCAACACGGCCTCGGTGCGGTTGCACGCGGAGTTCTGACCGGCCGGGCGAGCCCTTCGCGAAAGGCGCGGCTAGCGCTGCGCCCCTTCCACCAGGAAGCGCACGCGCCGCGCGCCCTGCCACTCGTCGGCGTCGAGCCGGAACGCCAGCGTCACGCGCGCGGGCAGGGGGTCGGTGTGGCCGAACCAGATGCCGTCCACCGGCTGGCCCTTGTGCCTGAGCTTGAGCGAGAGGTGCTTCTCGCCGACCAGCCGCTGCGACACCACCTCGACCTCCTCGCTGAAGGTGGGCGGGGCGAAGCCCTGGCCCCAGACCTCGCGGTGCAGCGTGTCGACCAGGTCCACGCGCAGGTACTCGGCCGCCAGCGGCCCGTCGGTGTCGAGCTGGCGGGTGAGCGCCGCGGCGTCGAGCCATTCGGTGGCGACCTGCGCCAGCGCGCCCTTGAAAGTCTCGAAATGCTCGGCGGCCACGGTGCAGCCCGCCGCCATGGCGTGGCCGCCGAAGCGCAGCAGCACGCCCGGGTGGCGCTTGGCCACGAGGTCGAGCGCGTCGCGCAAATGAAAACCCGGGATTGAGCGGCCCGAGCCCTTGAGCTCGCGCTCCTTGCCGGGCGCACCGCTGGCCGCGAACACGAAGGTCGGGCGGTGAAACCGCTCCTTCAGGCGCGAGGCGACGATGCCGACCACGCCCTCGTGGAATCCGGCATCGAACACGCTGATGGCGGGGGGCGGGACCGCCTCGTCGCCGAACAGCGATTCGGCCAGCAGCTGCGCCTGCTCGCGCATGCCGCCCTCGATGGTGCGGCGCTCGCGGTTGATGCCGTCGAGCGCGCGCGCCAGCTCGTCGGCGCGCCCCGCGTCGTCGGTCAGCAGGCATTCGATGCCGATGGTCATGTCGGCCAGCCGCCCGGCCGCGTTGATGCG
>JAQGLP010000008.1 GCA_028292835.1 Variovorax sp. | reverse complement strand
ACGCCGGCCAGCGCCAGCGCCGCGCCGGGGTATTTGAAATGCGCGATCACCAGCGGTGGCAGCGCGAACAGCACCAACGCCGTGACCGACAGCTCAACGCCCTGGCGCACGCCGAAGGCGCGCACCTTGTTGGGCAGGTCCGACAGGATGCGCATGCCCAGGCAGGTCATGGTGGAGGCAAAAAAGCCGATCAGTGCCCACATCAGATAGAGCAGCGGCATGCTGCTCACGCCGGCGCTCAGGGCAAAGAACAGCGCCGTTCCCGCCGTGCTGACGAGCGTCAGCAAGCGCCAGTTCAGCCGGTTCATCCACAGCGGCGCACCCAGCGTGCCGGCCAGGTAGCCGGCAAAGCAGGTCGAGCCCATCAGGCCGGCGGCGCGGGCGTCCAGCCCGAACGAGTCGGCCAGGCTGCCCAGCATCACCGGCAGCAGGTTGAAGGGCAGGCCGCCGATGGTGGAGGCCAGGCTGGCCGACAGCATGAAGGCGATCAGCGTGCGCTCACGCGGTGTGGGGGTGTTCATGAAAGGGTCTGCGGCCTCGAAACTCTCGGAAGGAACAGCCAGGCGTGGGCGCAGGGGCAGGCCGGGTATGGCGCTGGCTGCCGCCCCGAGCCTGCCTTTTCACATGTACAGCATCACTAGGTCGTTGATGACCGAGGGCCGGTCCTGGCCGACCACATGCACGTTGATCTCCATCGTCAGCTGCACGCCGCTCTTGACCGCCTGCACCGACTTGATGCGATAGCGGCCGTGGATGCGGCAACCCGAAGGAACGGGCGTCGGAAAGCGCAGCCGGTCCGAGCCGTAGTTGACGATGTTGGTAAAGCCGGTGACCTCAAAGTCCATGGGCATCTTCATCCGGCTGATCAGCACCTGCACCAGTGCGCCGTGGGCGATCGTGGTGCCAAACGGGCTTTCGGCGCGGGCCCTGGCCGGGTCGGTGTGGATCCAGTAATCGTCGCCCGACAGCGCGGCGAACTGGTCGATCAGCGCCTGCGTCACTTCCACCTGGTTGGACCAGCCGGAAAACTCCTGCGACACCAGCGCGCCCATCGCCTCCAGATCCTTGCAATCGATCTGGCGCTTGGCGACTTCAAGCGGCGCCTGCGCCACCGGCTCGGCCACGGGCGCAGCTTCTCCCGCCATCACGGCCGGATGGCTGGACTCGACCGGCGTGTAGCGCAGCAGCGTGACGCTGCCGGGCCGCTCGTCGAACACCGGCCGCAGCCGCTGGCCGACGCGCACGGCGGCCGCATCCACGCCCACCAGCGTGGTGTTGATGTGCACGCCCTGGTCCAGCTCGACCACCGCCAGCAGCTGCGGCATCTCGTCGCTGAACTCGGGCAGCGTGGGCACGCGGGCCACGGTGAAGCTGTAGAGCGTGCCTTCGCCCGAGACGGTGTGCCAGGCCAGCTGGCGCGTGCCGCAGGTCGGGCAATGCCCGCGCGGAAAGAACAGCCAGTGGCCGCGCTCGCATTGCTGCAGGCGCACTTCATGGGCCTTCAGGCCGTCCCAGTACGGGGCGGAAATCGGCGTGGGTTGCGGCAGGGGTTTGTTCCAGCTCATGGCTCAGGCTCCCTGCAGGATCAAGGCGCCCTGCTCGCTCATCACGCCACCGGTGCCCGAGACATAGGCCAGGTCGTGGCGCGCCAGCTGGCGCTCGCCCGCCCGCCCCTGGATCTGGTGCAGCGCCTCGATGACCTGGGTCATCCCGCCGGAGCTGCCGGTCTGGCCGAAGCTGAGTTGTCCACCGTGGGTGTTCATCGGAAAGTCGCCCTTGAAAGTGAAATCGTGTTCGCGCAAAAAGCGCATGCCCTCGCCCTTGGCGCAAAAGCCGGCGTCTTCCAGCGTCAGCAGCACGGTGATGGTGTAGCAGTCGTAGATCTGCGCCATGTGCATGTCGGACGGAGTGAGGCCGGCCATGGCGAAGGCCCGGCGCGAGGCCGGGCCGATCGGCGTGGCCAGCATGTCGGCGGCATAGGTCGGCGACTTCGACTGCACATGCTCGCCGCAGCCGATCACCTGGACGCTGCGGTGGCGACACGCTCTGGCCTTGTCGCTGCGGGTCACGACCACCGCGCCGCCGCCGGCCACCGGCATGACGATCTCCAGCATGCGCAGCGGCTCGGCCACCATGCGCGAGGCCAGCACGTCATCGACCGTGATGGGCTGGCCGTAGAACATGGCATCGGGGTTGTGGCAGGCGTTGAAGCGCTGGTCGACCGCGATGCGGGCCAGCGCGGCGGCGTCATAGCCATGCACCGCCGCATAGCGCTGGGCGATCATGGCGTAGCCGGTGTTTTGCGCCATGTGGCCGTAGGGCAGGTCCATCTCGGCCTCGGGCGCGCCAAAGCGGGTGCTGTGGCCGCCGTAGCGCGAGGCCCGCATGACCTCGACGATGTGGTCGTCGTGCGGCGCGGTGGGCGCCATGCGCGACGGGATCACGCACACCACGGTGTCGCACATGCCCAGCTCGATGGCGGCGGCGGCACGCCACACCATGCCCACCGAGCTGGCGCCGCCCAGGTCCACCACTTCGGCAAAGTTCAGCCGCGCGCCCAGGTACTCGCCGGCCATGGCCGGAACGAACATGCCCGCTTCGTGGAACTGCGGACCGACCGTGACCAGGCCGTCCACGTCGGCCAACGACAGGCCGGCATCGTCCAGGGCCTGTGTGGCCAAATCCGCCACCTGCTCGAGATGGAACATGCGGGGCGCGGTGGAATATTTCTCGGGCTTGTATTGCGCGGCGCCAACCAGCGACGCCTGTCCTTTGAGTCCCATGGGTTCCTTCGGTGAATGTCGGTACGCTGCCATTGTGGGCAGCCGCGTCCGGTCATCCATCGTCCAACAAGACTATTGGCGCTTCAAATCAGGCGAAAGTCGGCTGGCTGAACGATCCAGGGTTTACCCACCTATAAAACCCCTGTCGTCCTTTTGGACGATGACTTATTGTCCCGACTGCGAAGAATCGCCCCTTACAGCGCGCTCGCAAACAGCGGCAACACATCATGATTCCAAGGAGACAAGTCGTGCGAACCCCAGTCGGTATAACAATGGCGGTCCTGATGGCACTGGGCGCGGCCCAGGCTTTCGCGCCACGCGAAACCCCACCCCTGCAAGCCACCCGGCTGGCCGTGGAGCGCCTGCATCTGAACACCCTGACAGCATCGAAAGCCGGCCTCATCACCGGCGGCGAGCTGGGCACCTTGCTGTTCTCCGCCAACCAGGGCAAGGACTGGCAGCGCGCCAGCGTATCCGCAGAGCGGCAGGCGCTGATCAACCAGATCAGCTTTACGCCCGATGGCCTCAACGGCATGGCCGTCGGCCACGAGGGCTGGATACTGCGCACCGGCG
>JAQGLP010000511.1 GCA_028292835.1 Variovorax sp. | reverse complement strand
AATGATCGCCTTGATCTTGCCGGGGTTGGACTGCGCCACCATCCAGCTCACGGGGCCGGTCATCGAGTGCGTGATCAGGATGGCCGGGCCGATGCGATCCAGCAGCTTGCCGAGGGCTTGCGTGGTGAGCGGCAGGGCCAGCTTGTATTCCGGCATGTTAGCCACTTGAGAGGCCATGAACTCGTCGAAGGCCGCATTGCCAGCCGTGCCGCTGCCGCGGCCGCCCGGCCATTGCGTGTGCAAGGGCGCCTGTGGCCAAGCGGGCTTGGATGCCAGTTCGGGTGCGGTGAAAAGCGATTGCACCGACGCCACCGTCGGCGTGGCCGCCTGCGCCCCATAAGCCTCGGGCACGTAGCCCGATTTGCCGTGGCCCGGCTGGTCGATCACATACACCGGCCAGCCGCGCTGCAGAAAATACCAAGCCCAGCCCGGCCGGCCGTCCGGCGTGCCGAGGAAGTTGGCACCCGTCTGCTGGCTCCCATGCACCATGACGATCGGCCATTTGCCATTGCGGCCAGGTTGGTAGCCGGCGGGTATTTGATAGAAGACGTACATCTGCCCTGAAAGGCCGGCAGCAGGATTGCCATCCCTGTAGCTGCCTCCGACAAACATCACGCCTTGTGTCGCAGGCGGCTCGGCTGGCGTTTGGGCGAAGGCCGACGCCATGACAGCGCTGGCTGCGGCCATCGAAAGCATGCGCCTGAGGAACGCAGGTATGTTGCTGAAATTCATGTCTCTTTTCTCGTTGTCGCCACAATGCCGTGCGGTCGGAACGTGGCCGGGTGCCAAGGCGAATTGCCACTATCCCAGTTCGACGTCCAGCAGGCGGATGTACTGCTGCCCGCCATGCATGTCCCGCTCCATCGCGCCGCCTTGCGGACTGCGACGCGGGTACGAAATCTTGACCACCGACAGGTTGGGTACCCGGAAGTGCTTGACCTGTTCGGCGTCGACATCGAACAGCGCGCCAATGGCGGCCGGCTGCAATGCCGGTGCATCGGCATAGCGATCGAAGCTCTCCCGGTCGGGGAATGAAAGGTCCAACGTGATCCAGAACGGACCGGCGTTCTTGGAACGCACGTGGCGGCAGACTTCGCTCAGCTTAGGCATGTTGCAGCTTCCCGGCGTCAACGTATTTGGTACGAATTAGTTCGAGGGCATGCTCGACATGGACCACGTGATTGAGCATGAACTCGTACACCGCGCCGCGTTCGATCTCGGCCGGCGAAAACGGGAAGGCGTAGCTGGGCAGCGGTGTATCCCGGTCGAGCGGCATGTGGAAGAAAAGAGGATTGCAGGTCTTAGCGATCTGCGTTGCCAGCTCCTGCGTTGCGGCGGTCGCGACAAAGAGCAGGCCGATCTCGCGGGGTTTTGAAGCGTCGGGCTCCACCGGCAGTCCTGACACCGCGTTCCAGCCGTAGGGCCGCAACGAAATGTCGAAGCGGCCGGCGCGGGCCCCCATGGTGTCGTTCACGCGCTGGACGAGGTGGCGGTGCATCTGCTCGAGGACGCGATCGATCTCGGCGAGCACGGCCCGGTCCTGGATGCCGACCAGCATGAGGGTCTGGAACGCGCCCGTGGCGGCACCTTCGAGCTTCATGGTGTAGGGCTGTGGAATGAAGCGTGAACCGGTCACACGCACCACCCTGTCGTTCACCGCTTCGTACCTTGCGTCGGTGACGTCCAGGATGCCGCCCGGCTCATGGAGCTGGAACGGGTCGCTGTTCTCGTACAGCATGTGCGCCGAAACCGTGCGCGGCGTGCAGCGGTTGGCGGCACTGAGCGGCTCGACCTCGAAGGCCTCCTTGCCGATGCGGATCATCACCCCGCCATCGCGCGGATTGGCCGCGCACAGGCCGCCGCACTCCGCGATCTTGCCCGCGTGCCAGGCCGGCCCCGCGCCGGCTCCGCGCAGCAGCGGCAAGGCGGCGAGCACGGCGGTGTCGGTGGTTCGGCCGCCCAGCACGATGTCGGCGCCGGCTTCGAGCGCCACCATGTACGGCTCGGGCCCCATGAGCGCGACGACGTGTTCGCACTGCTCGAAGCGTTCTGTCCCGGCATCGGTCATCGGTGCCAGCGGCGTGACCCGGCCGTGGGCGGCCTTCGCCTTCATGAGCGCGGGCTGCTGCTCGGAATACAGCAGTGCGATGCGTGGGTGCAGCCCATGCTCGTTGGCAATTTCCAGGGCGATATCGCGTGTCCAGTCCAGCGCGGCGTCGCAGCCGGACGTTCCGCAGGAGCCGATCAGCAGCGGCAGGCCGGAGCGGGCCTGCGCCCGCATCAGGATCGCGAGGTCGGCCTTGACGGCATCGCGCGAGTACTTCGGCTTGCCTGTTGCCAGGTAGGCCGGGCCGCTGTCGGTGGAGCCGGCGTCGCAGGCAATGGCATGTGCGCCGGCGGCGAGCCCTGCGACGACATCGGATTCACGCACGCCTGCGCCCAGCGCGCCGGTCGGCACGAGCACGTTGACGGTGTTTTGCAGTCGATCGCTCATCGGGCCACCTCGAACAACTTGGCGATGTCGCCGACGTTCTTGCAGTCTTCGAGATGCTGGAGCGCCTTGAACGAAGCATTGATCTGCGACTCCGGCAACAGTCGGCCCGCGCAGTCGCTGTATTTCTCCAGCATTTCCGCGTCGGACATCGGATCCTTGCCGCCGCGTCCGAGTTGATGCGGTGCGTGCGTGGTCAGCGTCTTGCCGCTCTTGGTCAAGATCGTGATGTCGGCAGCCATCTCGTTGTTTTCCTCGTGCTCGGCCGCCGCCGAGGTGGGCGGGTAGGCGGACACCGAGGTCCTGGCCAGCAAGTCGCGCACGGCGGGTTCGAGAAACGCCTCGCCTTCGAAATGGTGCAGCCGCGGCGGTCCGCTGAGCAGCGCGCGCGCCACGGCGTATTGAATGCTGAACTTGGCGCCCAGCGCGGACTGTGGGTGCGAGTTGTTGGTGTGCGGCAGGCGCCGCCGGTTGGTCATGATCTCGATCGTCTCGACATCGGCCGGCGCCAGGCCCTGCTGGCGCAGCGCCAGCATCGCGCGCACGGCAGGATGCGTGCTGCCACAGCAGGGAAACTGCTTCACGCCGACCGATTCCTGCTCGACCTCGAGGCCTTCGCCAACGCCTGCCAGCAGTCGATCCTGGTGCACATTGGCCAGTCCATCGTAGGCCTCGAAGTAGCCCTGTTTGTGTTCGAGCGCCCCCGGGTTGGCGGTGAAGCCGCCGGCTGCCAATTGCGCTGCCATCAGCCCGTTGCGCACGCATTGGCCGACATGCAGCGGCTTGGTCATCGTGCCGAAGTTCGCCTTGACGCCGGAGGCGAGGGAGGCCGCAATCGCCAGCGCCGTGGCGGTGCCCTGCACATCGAGCTTCAGCAGCCGCGCGGCGGCCGCTGCGGCGCCGAAGACGCCGATCGTCGAGGTCGGATGCCAGCCGCGCTCGTAGTGATCCGGATTGACGACGCGGCCGATGCGGCACTCGGCTTCGAAGCCGACCACGTAGGCCTCCAGCACCTCGGCACCCGTCGAGCCCAGCGATTCGCCGAGCGCGAAAATCACCGGCACCAGCGTCACGGACGGATGGCCGCCCATCGCGTGCGCCATGTCGTCATAGTCGGCAGCATGCG
>JAQGLP010000500.1 GCA_028292835.1 Variovorax sp. | reverse complement strand
TCCAGCGCGCCTCGCCCTCGGTCACGCCCGCGTCCGGCGAGCGCAGGCCGGCGAGGATGCGCCGCAGCACCTCGTCCTCCGACGGCGCCGAGGTGTGCGCCAGGACGCGGGCGTGCTCGACCAGGTGCGTCGCCAGGTCCTCGCACACCTCGTAGCGCGCGCGCACCTCGGCGATGGGCTCGCGCAGGCGCCGCGTGCGCGCGTCGGCATGGAGCGCGAGGAAGGAAGGCGGGACGTCGATCTGGTGGTCGTCGGACATGGGCGGGCCGGTGGTGGGTGAAGTAAGGACCGCGCCAGCCTACACTGCGGCCCGTGCCCGGCGCGACGGCTCCGCCCGACCGCGAAAAAGATAAAGAAAACGCTCCCGATGCTTCTGAATTCATTGCTTTGCGACCCCAAGGACTATGCCCCTGACGCCTTCGAGGTCCGGGTCTCCGAACTGCTGGTGGCCACGCCCGACGGCTGCGATGCGCTGATCGACGGCGCCGTGCCCGAGGTGCTGCGCATGCTGCGCGAGTACCTGCACATGGACGTGGTGTTCGTCTCGGAGTTCGTCGACGGACGGCGCGTCTTTCGCCAAGTCGAGGCCGAGCCGGCCAAGCGGCTCATCGAGATCGGGCAGTCCGATGCGCTGGAGCAGTCCTTTTGTCAGCGCGTGGTGGACGGGCGGCTGCCCCGCCTGGTCCGCAACCTGGGCACCGAGCCGGCCGCCGCCTCGCTGCCGCGTCCGCCGTTCCCGATCGGCGCGCACCTGAGCGTGCCGGTGGTGCTGAGCGACGGGCGGGTCTACGGCACCCTGTGCAGCTTCAGCGCCGCGGCCAACGAGGCGCTGACCCAGCGCGACCTGAAGAAGCTGGAGATGTCGGCCAAGCTGACGGCGCGCCGCCTCGACCAGGAGCACGCGCGCAAGGCCGGGCACGCCACGGCCGGGGCGGCGCTCTCGCCGGTGGCCTGAAGCGCCGGGCGGCTCAGCCCCTGGCGTTCGGCGGCCCCGGCAGCCCGCCGAACGCCAGGGCGCCCAGCACCAGCAGCGCCGCGATGGCGCCCAGCACCGCGACGAACGGGTCGCCGCCGTGCGCCGATGCCACCGAGGCGACCACGCCGGTGAACCACTGCATCATCGCCACGCCGAGAAACATCGCCATGGTGAAGACGGCCATCGCGCGGCCGGTCATGGCCACCGGGTAGGCGGCCTTCACGTCGGCGTACTGCAGCACGATGTAGCCCGACAGCACGCCGACCAGCACCGAGGCCCCGACGTCGAGCGCCGCGCCCGCATCGAGCGCCATGGCGGCGAACAGCGCGGCCGCGGCCAGCGTGAAGCCGACGATCCAGCCGCGCCGTCGCGCCGTGCCCGGATCGAGCCGGCCGAAGAGCGGCGGGCCGACCATGCCGAGCGCGGAGACGGCGAGCGCGACATTGCCGCCCTGCACCAGCGAGAAGCCGTGCCGCTCGATCAGGAGCGGCCCGAGCCACAGCCCGCGCAGCGAGAGGAAGGCGGCGTACGTGACGCTCGCCAGCGCCAGGATGCCCGGCGTGTGCGGCAGGCGAAACAGCGCGCCGTAGCTGCGCAGGGCGGCCGGCACCGAGGGCCTGGGCGCCGGGATGGCGGTGGCCGCCGCGGGCTCGCGCACCCGCCACCAGATCGCCAGCCACGCCAGCGCCGAGCCGCCCGCCAGCGCCAGGAAGCCGGCGCGCCACGAGCTCGCCTCGATCAGCCAGGCCAGCGGCGTGCCGGTCAGCAGCATGCCGACCGAGCCCAGGCCCAGCGTTAGCCCCGACACCGGGGCAAAGCTCGCCGCCGGGAGATGCCGCGCGATGAACACTGTGCACACCAGGAACGCCGGTGCGCAGCCGACGCCGATCAGCACCTGTCCGAACACCAGCAGCGCGAAATTCCCCGCCAGCGCCGACACCAGCGCGCCCGCGACCGTCAGCGGAAACGCCACCAGCACGGTGCGCCGCACGCCGTACAGGTCGATGCCGATGCCCATGAAGAGCTGCAGCGCCCCGAAGGCGAAGTGGAACGCCCCGGCGAACACGCCCAGCGCCTGCGCCGACAGGCCGAAGTCGCGCTGCAGCTGCGGCGCCATGATCGCCGCCACGGTGCGGTACGACTGGCTGAGCGCGAAGGCGGCAGTCAGCGCCAGCAGCATGGTCCAGGCCGGGGCGGCAAGCCCGGTCGGGGAGTGCGGATCGCTGCGTGTCATGGCGCGTTGTCTCTCTTTGTTGCGTCTGGCTGGGGCCGGGTAAATCTAGATGAAACCGGCCTCTCGCACGCGTCCCGCATGCGTCAGCAGCTATCAAAAAGAGAGCAGGGACCGCGCTCCGCTCGCCCGGCGTTACCGTGCCAGCGGAGCGGGCGGCGCTGTCGCATTACAGTCCGGGGCCAGCCCGCTTCCGCGCGCCCCATGCCAAGGCTGGCCCGCCCGCCGCGCCAGCCCGATCAGCACCGCGCCCGGCCCGGGCACCGAACCACCCGAAAAATTCCGATGAACGATACCGCTTTCGAACCGAACGCCGCGCCGGCAGCCTCCTCCGCCGCCCCGGCCACTCCCGCTTTGGCTGCCGCGCCCGTCGCGCCCGCCACACCGCAAAACGCTTCCCAGGGCGTACCGACAACCGGGCGCGCGGAGGAGGGGCCCCGCGAGGCAACGCCTTTCGCGGCGACTGACGTGCCGGCTGAAAGCCCGTCGCAGTTCTTGGCCGAAGCAGGCGCCGAAACCCCGGCCGGCATGCCCTCCGATGCGCCACCGGCCCGGCGCGGCACGTGGCGCGGCGGCCGGCGCAACGGCAAGGCGGGAGAGCGCACGAACACGAATACGAATACGAACGCCAACGCCAACGCCAACGCCAACGCCAACGCCAACGCCGCGCAGCAGCGTCCGCGCAAGGTCAATCCGGTGCTGGAACGCCTCTTCGAGCTGTACCCGAAGATGTTCGGCCCGCGCTTCCTGCCGCTCAAGCTGGGCGTCTTCCATGACCTGCTGGCGCTGCACCCGGAGGAGTTCAAGCGCGAGGAACTCAAGATCGCGCTCGGCCTGCACGCGCGTTCCACGCGCTACCTGGAGAGCGTCGCCGCCGGCGAGAAGCGCCACGACCTCGATGCCCGGCCGGTGGAAGACGTCGCGCCCGAGCATGTCCTGCACGCCATCCTCGAAGTGTTTCGCCGGCGCCAGGCGCGCAGCGCGCAGGACCTGCGCCCGCGCCTGCGCGAGCAACTGGTGCGCGCCATCGAAGCCTCCGGCCTGCCGCCGGGCGAGTACGCGCTGCGCATGCGCACCGGCGACGACGCGATGAACGCGGTGCTCGACGAGGCGTGCGCCGCGCTCGGCGAGCAGGCGGCGCGGCGCGAGGCGCTGCAGCGTGCCTTCGAGGCCAGTGGCGCCACCGTGGAGGCGTTCGCGGAGATGTACGGCATGGACGCGTCGGAAGTCCACCGGACGCTGGCGCGGGCCCGGCCCGCCGCGCCGTCAGCCTGAGGCCCGGTCCGGCGTTCGCGTCCGGTCCGCCTGCTCCGGGCGCTATGAAAAGGAGAGCAAACCGGGCGTCCGCGCGCCAGAAGCGGTGGGACGCATTTACACTTGGACACATTGGGCCAGTCCCGTTTTCAATGGATCCAAGCCATGATTCTTTCTCCTTTTCCCTCGGTGCGGCGTGTGCTCGCGGCCGCCGCCGCGGTGCTGCCTCTGGCGCTTGCCGCCCTCCCCTCGGCCGCCCAGGTCCGGGTGCTGGTCAATCCCGGCGATCAGGGCGAGCAGTCGCGCCACGCCGGCTATGAAATGTGGCGCGGCCTGCTCGACCAGGCGCTGCGGCGCGAGAAGGCCAGCGGCGTCGCCTTTGCCATGTCGACCAACGCGACCGAGGATCTCGGCGCGACGCGCTCGCGCATTCCCGACGTGGTGGTCGGGCCGGCGCATGTCATCGGCAGCGCCGTGCGCTACGGCTACACGCCCGTGCTCGGCCTCGAGAAGGCGCTGCAGGCGGTGCTCGTGGCCCAGGCCGACCAGCCGATCGACAGCCTCGCCAAGGCGGCCGGCAAGAAGCTCGGCCTGCCGCAGCAGGACAGCGTGGTCACCTACCTGGTGCGCGGGGAGCTCAACGCGGCCAACACCACGTTCAAGCGCCATTTCGCCTCCGTCTACCAGACCGGCTACCAGGAGGCGCTGCTGGTGTGCCTGCAGGTGCGCCGCTGCGACGTGGTGGCGGTCGAGCGCGCGGTGTACGAGCGGTGGGTCGCCGCGGGCCACAAGCTCAGGGTGGTGCTCGCCTCTAGGAGCGTGCCGGGGCTGAGCGTGGCCATCAAGCCCGGCAGCAAGCCCGGCGCCGAGGCCCTGCGCGCCGCGCTGGCCGAAAGCGCCCCGGCCGCGGCCCCGCGCGCCGAGGACACCAGGATGGGGGCGCGCACCGCCCAGGATTTCGAGTACGTCTCGACGCTCGGCTACTTCACGCCGCGCGAACTGCCGGGAGCGACGGTGGTCGACGCGGCCGCCGTGGTGGCCGGGATGCAGCGCGGCGCGCGCTACATCGACACGCGCAACGCGGCCGAATTCAAGGAGGGCCACGTGCCCGGCGCCGTGCTGGTCCCCTACGTGGAAAAGAGCGCGAAGGAGCCGGATTTCAACCCCGCGGAAGACCAGTTCGATGTCGCCCGGCTGGGCGCGGACCGCCAGGCCCCGCTGATCTTCGGCTGCAACGGCCCCGAGTGCTGGAAGAGCTTCAAGGCCAGCCAGGCGGCGGTGAAGGCCGGCTACACGCAGGTGCGCTGGTTCCGTGGCGGTTTTCCCGAATGGCGCGCGGCGGGCCTGAAGACCGACACTCTGGCACCGTAAGCGCGGCGCGACCGCGATCTTGTCGCGGCCCGCGTTCGCGCAAAATCGCAGCGACGCGGGCCCTGTCCCTGTCTCCTCCTGCCGCGGCGCCGGAGGCTTTCGCGCCGACGCGCCGCGCCTGTCCCTCTCAACCGAATCCGAGGTTTCCGATGAAAAATCCGCATTCCGTCCCCGCCAATCTCCGCCGCCGCGCCATGCTGGCCGGCAGCGCGTCCGCCGCCATCGCCGTGGTCGGCTGCAAGGGCATGGCGCAAACCCCGCCCGCCGCGCCTGTCGCCGCCGCCAACGGCGCCAAGCCCCTGCCCGCCTACGTGAGCTGGAAGGACCCGTCGGCCCTGATCGTGCACAGCGCCGCCACGGTCGAGACCAAGCGCAGCGTCTTCGGCAGCAGCGTCGTCACGCCGACCAGCCAGCTCTACATCCGCAACAACCTGCCCGCGCCGCCGGTGGAGATCACGGCCGACCGCGACGCCTGGGAAGTGAACGTCGAAGGCGTCAGGAACCCGCGCAAGCTGACCGTCGCCGACCTGAAGGCGATGGGCCTGGACACCGTGACGATGGTGCTGCAGTGCTCGGGCAACGGCCGCGGCTTCTTCCCGAGCAAGCCGAGCGGCACCGCCTGGAAGGTGGGCGCCGCCGGCTGCGTGGTCTGGAGCGGCGTGCCGGTGCGCGACGTGGTGGCGGCGCTGGGCGGCGTGACGGGCGGCATGGCCTACATGACCAGCACCGGCGGCGAGAAGATTCCCGAGGGGATCGACCCCAGGACCGTGATGGTCGAGCGTTCGGTGCCCGTCGAGGCCATGGCCGACGCGCTGCTGGCCTGGGAGCTGAACGGCGAGCCGATCCCGGTGGCGCACGGCGGACCGCTGCGCGTGATCGTGCCGGGCTATGCCGGCGTCAACAACGTCAAGTACGTCAAGCGCCTGGCCTTCACCGCCGAGCAGAGCCCGGCCGCGATCCAGCAGACCGGCTACCGCATCACGCCGCTCGGCGAGAAGCACAAGCCGAGCGAGCCGTCGGTCTGGGAGATGGCGCCCAAGTCGTGGATCAACTCGCCGCTGCCCGAAGACGGCCCCTTGCGCAAGGGCGGGGTCGTGGTGCAGGGCGTGGCCTTCGGCGGCATGCATCCGGCCGCCCGGGTCGAGGTCTCGACCGACGGCGGCGCCAGCTGGAAGCGGGCGCGCCTGATCGGCCCCGACATGGGCCGCTACGCCTGGCGCCAGTTCGCGCTCAATACCACGCTGCCCGCCGGCACGCACACGCTGATGTCGCGCGTGACCGACAGCACCGGCCGCGTGCAGGCCGAGACCAGCGCCGAGAACGCCGGCGGCTACAGCAACAGCGGCTGGCGCGCCCACGGGGTGCAGGTGACGGTGGCATGAGGCGCCTGGCCGGGCACGGGCGGACCCTGGCGGCGGCCCTGGCGCTCGCCGGCGCAATGGGCGCCGCCGCGGCGCAGGACGTCATGCAGGAGGGCCGCAAGCTCTTCACGACCGCCGTGCCGGCCTGCGCGCTGTGCCACACGCTGCGCGACGCCGGCGCCACGGGCGAGATCGGCCCGGCGCTCGACGAGCTCAAGCCCGACGCCGCGCGGGTGGAAAAGGCGATTCGCAACGGCATCGGTCAGATGCCGCCCTTCACCACGTTGACCGACGCGCAGGTCAAGCTGCTCGCGCAGTACGTGGCGCGCGCCACCGGCGCGGCACCGTAGCCGGCCGGGCCGCACACCGATCAGGGATGGGAGGAAAATAGGCCTCCACCGCACGTCCTGCTTGAGCAGTTTGCTATTGAAAGAATAGCAGACGAGGGCGGAAATCGAAAAGCGGAAAGCCGGGCCGTGCGCCCGGACCGCCAGCCCGCGCAGCGCCGCCAAGCGCTCCGGGGCGGAACGCGCTTCAGCGGCGCGGCGTGGAGGGCGCCGGACCGCGGCCGTTCAGGTGGCGGAAGGTGATGCGGCCCTTGGTCAGGTCGTAGGGCGAGAGTTCGAGCGACACCTTGTCGCCCGCCAGGATGCGGATGTGGTTCTTGCGCATCTTGCCGCCGCTGTAGGCGATCAACTGGTGACCGTTGTCCAGCGTCACGCGAAAACGCGAGTCGGGCAGCACTTCGGTGACGGCGCCGCTCATTTCGATCAGTTCTTCCTTGGCCATGGTGGATTACCTCTTGGTGGCGGTTGTCTTTAAGAAATAACGCGTGCGTTATGCGCAACGTGGACAGGCGGGCTGACCGGCGATGCGTTCGCGCACCCAGTCCAGGCCCTGTTCGGTGGCGTAGCGGACCGCTGCCGCGCTGTTGGCGAACAGCGGCGTGAAGCGCATCACGCGGTCGTGCATGCCGTTGCCGCGGCCGGAGCGGATCGAGACGGACGCCGCGAAGCGCCCGTCGTCGAGTCGCTTGGTCAGCGGTGAAACCAGGTATTTGCCCACAGCGATGCGGGTGTCGAGAATGTCCATAAGCGTGTCCGCGCCCCGCAGACGTCGCGGTGCGCTCGAAAAGAGAAAAGAATGACGGCTTGCTGCCAAGGTCGACGCCAACCCAAGTCGCCCCAACCAGAACCCCTGAGGGTTCTCACGCGGCAACAGGCAAGCCGACAACGGCACCGCGCGGGGCGCTATCGCAGGAACGAAGGCAGATGGGGACATGTGCGGGCGCCGGAGGGGCGCTTCAACACACTGATGGGCTGGCTCGAGAAAATGAATTCGACCTGGAAAGCCAGGCAAGGCAGCGCAGTGAAGAGCTTCGTCGCGAAAGCGAAACAACCACGAATGATAGCCGTTTTCGGCCGAAATTGTTTCACCAAGCAAAATAGGAGCGGCCCGGCGACATCGACGCCGGCGCGGCGAAGCGTTCCCGCGAGATCGACGAGGCCAGGCCTTCAATTCGCCGCACGCGCCGGCCCCGCGTCCGACCCGAGCGACAACCCCACCCTGGACGTGCCATCGGCTGACAGGCCCGGTACCGCCCCCTGACCCACAATGCGCTCATGACCACCGTTTCCCAGCGCCTCAAGATCGGTCTGTCCGCCTGCTTCTCCCACGCCGACCCGGCGCGCTCGCTCTTCACCAACAAGACGCTGCAGTACGTCGAGCAGTCGATCGCGCATTGGCTGATGTCGGCCGGCGCCATGGTGGTGATGGTGCCGTGCCCGACCGGCGAGACCGCGCGCGGCGACACCGAGCTGTCGCACTACGCCGAGTGGCTCGACGGCGTGGTGATGCACGGCGGCAGCGACGTCTGGCCCGGCAGCTATGGCGAGGTGCCGCTCCAGGACGCGTGGATCGGCGACCGCATCCGCGACCTGTACGACCTGGCGCTGGTCGAAGCCTTCGAGCAGGCCGGCAAGCCGATCTTCGGCGTGTGCCGGGGGTTGCAGCTCATCAACGTGGCTTTCGGCGGAACGCTGTTCCAGGACATCGAGACGCAGCATCCCAACGCGCTGCGCCATCGCGATCCGGTGAGCTACGACCAGAACTTCCACGACATCGTGATGGTCGAGGGCACGCGCCTGTCGCAGATGTATCCCGGCGTGCAGCACGCGCGTGTCAACAGCATTCACCATCAGGGCATCAAGGACTTGGCGCCCGGCTTCGAGGTCGAGGCCTGGAGCTA
>JAQGLP010000459.1 GCA_028292835.1 Variovorax sp. | reverse complement strand
TGCGCCACCTCGGCGCCCACGTTGCGCTGGCGCGTGGCGAGGCGCTGGCCGTATTCAAGCAGCATCAACTCTTCCGCCGCATTGACGCAGGCGTGGCTGTCCGAGCCGATGCCCCAGGCACCGCCGTGGCCGCGCCACACGGAGAAGTCGAACAGGCCGTCGCCCAGGTTGGCCTCGGTGCTCGGGCACAGGCCCGCCACGGCGCCGCTCCTGGCCGCGCGCGCGTACTCGTGCATGTCCATGTGCGTGGCGTGGACCAGGCACCAGCGCGCATCGACCGGCGCGTGGTTGAGCAGCCAGGCTACCGGGCGCTGGCCGCTCCAGGCGAGGCAGTCCTCCACCTCCTTCGTCTGCTCGGCGATGTGGATGTGGATGGGCGCGGTCGCATCCAGCGCGTCGAGGCCGGCGAGTGCTTCGCGCAGGGCCTCGGGCGGCACGGCGCGCAGGGAATGCGGCGCGAGGCCCAGGCGCGCCGGGGGGCCGCCGCGTGATCCCTCTTCCTTCTGCGGCGCGCACACCGGCTGGAGCGCCTCGAGCAGCCGCAGCATCGAATCGGTCGAGCGGATGAAGCGGCGCTGTCCCTCGCCGGGCGGCAGGCCGCCGAACCCGCTGGCCTGGTAGAGCACGGGCAGCAACGTCATGCCGATGCCCGTGTTTTGCGCGGCGCGCAGCAGCGCCAGGCTCAGCGTGGCATCGTCGGCGTAGGGCCGGCCGTCGGCCTCGTGGTGCAGGTACTGGAACTCGCAGACGCTGGTGTAGCCGGCTTCGAGCATCTCGGCATAGAGCCAGGTGGCGATGGCTTCGAGCTGCTGCGGCCCGAGGCGCGCGGCGAAGCGATACATGAGCGCGCGCCAGCTCCAGAAGCTGTCCTGCTCGGCGGCGCGGTGCTCGGTGAGGCCGGCGAAGGCGCGCTGGAAGGCGTGCGAATGCAGGTTGGGCAGGCCGGGAATCACGGGGCCGCTCGCCACGGCCGCGGCCGACGACGGCTGCGCGTCGGCCTGGACCTGCGTGAGCCGGCCCGCATCGTTCCATGCCAGCAGGACGTTCTTCGACCAGCCTTCGGGCAGCAGCGCATCGGCTGCAAACAGCGTGCGCGTCATGCCGCGGCTCCCACAGCGATGCGGCCCTGGCGCACCACGGCGCACACGGGCTGCTGGCCGAACCAGTAGGCCAGCTCCGCCGCATCGCGCACGTTCCACAGCACGAAGTTCGCGGGCATGCCCGGCGCGATGACACCGTGCGTTTCTTGCAGGCCCAGCGCGCGCGCCGCATGCACGGTGACCCCTGCCAGCGCCTCGGGCACCGTAAGGCGAAACAGCGTGCAGGCCATGTTCACCATCAGCAGCAGGCTCAGCGCCGGCGAGGTACCGGGGTTGTGGTCGGTCGAGACCGCCATCGGCACGCCGGCCGCGCGCAGCGCCTCGATCGGCGGCAGCTGCGTGTCGCGCAGCGTGTAGTAGGCGCCCGGCAACAGCACCGCGACGGTGCCGGCCTGGCGCATGGCCTCGATGCCGGCGGCCGACAGGTGCTCGACGTGGTCGCACGACAGCGCGCCGTAGCGCGCCGCGAGCGCCGCCCCGCCCATGTCCGACAGCTGCTCGGCGTGCAGCTTGACCGGCAGGCCGAGCGAGCGCGCCGCCTGAAACACGCGCTCGGTTTCCTCCAGCGAGAACGCGATGCGCTCGCAGAACACATCGACCGCATCGACCAGTCCCTCGGCCGCCAGCGCGGGCAGCATCTCGCGGCACACGAGGTCGATGTAGTCGCCGCTGCGGCCGGCGTACTCGGGCGGCAGCGCGTGCGCGCCGAGGAAGGTGGCGCGCACCGTGACGCCATAGGCCTCACCGAGGCGACGCGCCACGCGCAGTTGCTTGCGTTCGTGTTCGAGCGAGAGTCCGTAGCCCGACTTGATCTCGATGGCGCACACGCCATCGGCCAGCAGTTGTTCGAGCCGCGGCGCGGCCTGCGCGAAGAGCGTGTCCTCGTCGGCCTCGCGCGTGGCGCGCACCGACGAGACGATGCCGCCGCCGGCCTTCGCCACCTCTTCATACGTGGCGCCCGCGAGCCGCATCGCGAATTCATTGGCGCGCTGGCCGCCGTAGACCAGGTGCGTGTGGCAGTCGACCAGGCCCGGCGTGACGAGTGCGCCGCCCCCGTCGTGCGGCGCGAGGCCCGCGAACTCGGCGGGCAGTGCGCTGCGTGCGCCGACCCAGCGGATCGCGCCCTGCGCCACCACGATCGCGGCTTCTGCGTCGGCCTCCAGGGCGGCGCCGGGCGCCGCACCGGGCGCGAGGCACAGGCCGGTCCAGAGGCCGTCGGCCGAAGGCAACGGGATTGCGGGTTTCATTGTCTGCATCATCTGTTCTTCTTTCTGCAGGTCAGGCCGGCACGATGCGGACCACTGCCAGCCGCGCGTCTTCATCGCGCTCCGGCACGGCCTGCCAGGCCTGCGCCGCGTCGGTCCAATGCACGCCCTCGCCTTCGCGACAGGCCTCGTCGTTCAGGCGCCAGGCGCCGCGCAGCGCCAGCAGCACGCCATGCGGCGCGGGCTCGACGGCCGATGCGCTGTCGAGCACCCGCACATCGGCGCGCCACCGGCCGCGGCGCGTCATCACATTGAAGTCGTTCGATGCGCCGCCGAGCGGCGTGCAACCGATCGCCTCGTCGCCGCTGAAGGCGAAGGGCTGGTGCGGTACATCGAGCCGGTGGTCGATGCGCCCGTCGTGCGTGAAGAGGCGAACGCCGTCGCCTTCCAGCAGCATGATGCTGCGGTCGATGCCCGCGAACACCGAGAACGGCCCGGCCGCCGCGATGGTCGCGATGCTCACGCGCCAGCCGAAGTCGTCGAGCGCCGCGCCCTGGGGCCAGCTGGCGATTTCCTGCGTGGTGCCGCCGCCGTTCTTCCAGGGCGTGGCGGGCAGGGTCGCGCGCGAAAAACGAAGCAGGCTCATCGCATCAGCCCGCCTTGGCGCAGTTTCTGCTCGAAGTGCCGCAGGATCAGCGTCAGCGTGCCGGTGAGCACGAAATACACCACCGCGATCGCGAGGTACACCTCCAGCGAGCGGTACGACACGCTGATGATCTTCTGCCCTTCGTGCATCACGTCATGGATGGTCAGCAGCGACACCAGCGCCGAGTTCTTGATCAGCGCGATGAACTCGTTGCCGAGCGGCGGAATCATGCGGACGACGGCTTGCGGCAGGATCACCTGGCGCATCGCGACGGCGGGCGTCATGCCCAGCGATTCGG
>JAQGLP010000416.1 GCA_028292835.1 Variovorax sp. | reverse complement strand
TCACTGATTTTTCCTCCCGCCTTTGCATCGTGCGGGGCGGCCTGCGTTTTTCCCTGCGCAGCCGCTCTATGGGAGCGGCGCGCTTTTCCTGAAGGATTTTCTATGTGGATTGTGCCTGCTTCGTGCTTGTCCGAATGCGATCTTCTGGCCCTTGGCAACAACGTTCGCCCCCGCCTGCGCACCAGGCGCCGCACGCCCAATCAGCGGGCCAACCGCCGCGTGGTCGCGGCGGTCAACCGTTCGCTGGCTGCGCTCAAAGAGCGGGTCGGCCGATTGCACGCCGTGCCGCAGCGCTAGCGCACGCGCGCATCAGGTGGCGGCTCACCACGTCAAGCCATATTGCCTCCCGCGCCTTTGGCCTCAAGCCTATCGGCCTGTTTCTCGTAGCGTCGCCCTGAATCACCCATGCCGCGGCAAAGGGGAGCGCCTCTGCAAATTCCCCTGCTGCACAGCGTCATCGTCCCTCATTTATTCCACCGTGTTTGATCTGCAACTCTGTCCGTTCACTTGAAGGAGATAGGGATGAAAGTTTTACCCCTGCAGAAGGAGCCCTCTGTGGCAATGAGTTCTAATTCCCCAGCGGATCCTGCGCCGCTTGATCGAGATACCCGCCAGCGCCAGATCATCCCGCCCGCCAAACTCGCCGCCTGCCACGCCGTCATCATCGGCGTGGGGGCGGTGGGCCGGCAGGCGGCGATCCAGCTGGCGGCGGTCGGCATCAGCCGCATGACCCTCATCGATCACGACATCGTCGGCGTGGAGAATCTGGCGCCGCAGGCGTATTGGCCCACCGACATCGGCCGGCTCAAGGTCGAGGCCACGCAGGAGCTGTGCCGAAACATCCACTCTCAGTGCGTCATTGACCCAATCGCAGCGCGCTTTCGTCGCTCAATGCTCAAGTCCCTTGCTGCGTTCACGGAGCCCAACCTCCAGCTCGTCGTCTTTGCCTGCGTCGATTCGATTGATGCCCGGCGGATGATCTGGGACACCGTCAAGAATACAGCAGCCTTCTTTGCGGATGGCAGAATGAGCGCCGAGGTGATCCGCGTGCTGGCGGCCGATCGTCCGCCTGCCGACATCTACTACCCCACCACGCTGTTTAGTTCCGCAGAAGCATACGCCGGCTCCTGTACCGCCAAGAGCACGGTCTACACGGCATCTATTTGTGCTGGGCTGATGCTGGGCCAGTTCACCAAATGGCTGCGCGGCTTGCCGACGGAGCGGGATCTGATGCTCAATTTGCTGTCGGCGGAACTGAGCGTGGCGTAAGCCACAAGTGAAGAGGCATTGTTTTGACCGGCCGCCCTCCAGCAGGGCGGCCGGTCTTGTTGGGTGCCGGGCGTTGCAGCCTGTCACCCTTCGCCTGTTGGCGTGTTTACACTTTCACATAAAGGAACTGATCCCATGTCCCATATCGTGACCATCAAAACCCAGATCCGCGACACGGTCGCTTTGACTGCGGCGTGTTTGCGGCTGGGGTTGGCGCCACCCGAGCAGGGGACGACGCAGCTCTTCACCACACAGGCCACCGGCCAGATCCTCCGACTGCCGGGATGGAACTATCCCGTGGTCGTCGACACCGCCGCCGGGCAGGTGCGGTTCGACAACTTCAGCGGCGCTTGGGGCAACCCCTTGGAGTTGGACAAGCTGTTCCAAGCCTACGCGGTGGAAAAGACCCGCCTTGAAGCGCGCCGCGCCGGCCACAGCGTCACTGAGCAGTTGCTGGCCGATGGATCGATCAAGCTGATCGTCTGTGTTGGAGGTGAAGTTTGAAGACAATCGAAATCACCATCAGTCCCCAAGGCCACGCCACGGTGCTGACCCGGGGTTTTGCGGGAGCCTCCTGCCGCGAGGCAACCAAATCCCTGGAGCAGGCGCTGGGCCTCATCGAGTCAGACCTGGCCACCGCCGAACTCCATCAAGGTTCTGAACAGCAGATGCCCCAGTCGCAGAAGTCGTGAGCCTGATGATCCTCTTCCGTCGGGTGGATGAATGCCCTGGCCGTTCGCCGCTCACCCCATCCTACTTGGCTTTCTTCTGCGACGGTGGCATCCGCTCGCTGATGGCCTTCAACAGCGCATCGGCGATTGCCTTCATTCCTTTGTCCCCCGGATGGGCGGCCACGCCGTCGTGAGCGATCTGCCGCTCGGCACGGGCCCGGTTGGCGGGGTCTTTGCCCAGATCCGAGATATCCACAAACGTGGCCTCCGCCTCCAGCGACACCTTTTGCATGACCTGGTCCTTGGCGGCGTCAGGCCAGAAACAGCCGCGGACAAAGAGGGCAGGGCCGTCCTTAACTTTGAATGTCTCCAACAGCTTTTGAAACCGCCGGCCAAACGCCGCCTTGTCTGCCTCTGTGCGCAGCTGCGGGACGTTCTCACCAATCGCGATCACCACGATCTGGGGCTTAAAGGCCAGACACTTTTCCAGCCGGGCCTTCAAATCGATCGCCTCGGCATTGCGCTCAAAATCCGCGATGTTCTCAACCATCACGTCTGGGAGTGCCCCCATGCTGACCGCCAGTGAACTGGTCAGCACATGAACGTAGTCCTTCTCAGCAGCGCTGGCCGCCATTCCAAAGTTACCCGTCCACCCGATGTCGACCTTGGGGCCGTGGCGGGTGATGCTGTTGCCCAAAAAGAGCACCCGCTGCGCTGCGGGCTTAGCGGCGGGCTCAGCGCAGTGCGCTGCGTTAGCCAAGGACATCAGCACGCCCAAAAGCATGATCCCGAGTGCCAGGGGCCCGCTCGAAAACGTTGGTACTCCACTTGATCGCATGGTCATCATCTGATCTCCGGCTCGCGCTGAATTCTTGTCGCTCTAAAGATTTTCTATCTACCCACAGGAGGCTTTCATGTCACTTTCAAATCGGCTGAGCGAATACATTGCCGCTGCCTTTACCGGCATCTGGATTCAGTCGCACGAGCATCCCGAGGCGCTCACGGAGATCGCCGGATTATGCCGTGACCGTCAATGGGCGCTGGCGTCCTGGGACATCGACCGTGGTTTGCTCGTCGCCGGTCAACTGGCGCCGGGCACCAACGATCCTCTGGCCGCTATTCGCTCGCTGAGTGGGATGGCCGGGCCGGGCGAAAACGCTTCATCCCTGCTGGTGCTCCCCAACTTCCACCGCTTCTTGTCCTCGGCGGAGATCGTCCAGGCCATGGCCCACCAGATCCAGCACGGCAAGATCAGCCGAACCTTCATCGTGGTGCTGTCCCCGCTGGTGCGGATCCCCGTGGAGCTGGATAAGCACTTTGTCCTGCTGGAGCATGCCCTGCCCGATCGAATGCAGATCGAGCAGATCGCCCGCGGCATCGCCACCCAGGAGGGCGATCTTCCGGCCGAAGATCGCGAACTGGATCGATTGCTCGATGCCGCCGCCGGCCTGACCCGGTTCGAAGCTGAAGGGGCCTTCAGCCTGTCCCTGGCCCGGCATGGCACACTGGTGCCGCAAACTGTGTGGGAACTCAAAGAAGGCATGCTCAGGAAAAGCGGTTTGCTCACCCTGCACCGGGGCAGTGAAACGTTTGCTGATCTGGGCGGGCTGGCTTCGATCAAGTCATTCTGCGCGCGCGTGTTGGCGGGGAGGAACCCCAACGCCAGGCCCCGGGGCATCTTGCTTTTGTCACCTCCGGGCTGCGGCAAGAGCGCCTTCGCAAAAGCATTGGGTAAGGAGACGGGCCGGCCCACGCTGGTTCTGGACATCGGCACCCTCATGGGCTCACTCGTCGGGATCACCGAGGAACGCACCCGCCAGGCCTTGCGCATCGCCGATGCGATGAGTCCGTGCGTGCTCTTTATCGATGAACTGGAGAAAGCCCTATCGGGTGCAGCATCAGGCAGCAGTGGAGACAGCGGGGTTTCTTCGCGTCTGCTGGGCACCCTTCTCTCCTGGCTGTCGGATCATCTATCGGATGTGTTTGTGGTCGCCACCGCCAACGACATCTCCAGACTGCCCCCGGAGCTGGCACGGGCCGAGCGGTTTGATGGAGTCTTCTTTCTGGATCTGCCTTCGTCGGCAGAGAAGCAGACGATCTGGCCGATTCATCGGTTGCGGTTCGGCATTGATCCTGCAGATAAAACCCCTGACGACCGGGACTGGACGGGCGCTGAGATCGCCGCCTGCTGCCGGCTGGCGGCGCTGCTGGATGTGCCGCTGAAGGAAGCGGCAAAGAACATCGTGCCCGTCGCAGTGACGGCCAGTGAATCGGTGGAGAAACTGAGAACCTGGGCGGCGGGCCGGTGCCTGGATGCCTCACGCCCAGGAGTCTACACCCGCGGGGCGGCAGCACCCGCCCCACGGCGGATCGGCAGTTCCTCGGCCAACTGAACACTCGCCTCATTCAGAAGCTGTAGCCTCTTCGCACCCAGTGCACCCAGTCTTCAACCGCCTGGCGGGTCGCGTCATCACCCTTGATCACTTTGAGCTGCGCTAGCGGCACCGCCAGGCCGCGCCTTTTCTCCCAGCGAATCTTCACCCGCATCTCATCGCTGCACACCTTGTCGCTGGCCATCCCCAGCACTTCCACTTCATCACCCACCGCCAGCGGCGAGTGTTCCTGCTCGACGGTGCATCGGGCGGTGAAGGGGGTGAGCTGAGCGTCGAGATAGCAGTACCAGCCCATGCACCGCTCGTCGCGGCCGTACGCATCCACCACCACCTCCATCAAAATCCGCTCTTCCCGCTCAGGTTCATTCCTGACCATGCCCTAAGCATCGCATCACCCTCTTCACCCTTCAACGGAGAATCCATGACCATAATCGCCGACGTCATCGAGACCACCCTCAGTGGCTACACCGGAAGTCTAAAGGTGGCGATTCTGGTCAAAGGCGACTTTCTGCTCGGTACCGACCTTTCCACCGCCCGCTTCGAAGGGGTCGATTCTGCACGCCGCACCGCAAGATTGATTCTGCCCGCTCCCGCCGCCGCCAGCCTGCGGGTGGATCATGCCCGCACCCGTGTGTTCTCGATCAGCACGGGGGGATTGTGGCAAATCGTGCCGGGCGATCAGCCCACCACCACCCTCATCAACCGGGCGTACGCCGATGCTCAGAAGATCATCGCGGCTGCCGCCGAAGACCGCGCGCTGCTGGATCGCTCACGCCGTCAGGCAGAATCCGTGCTGCGAACGTTCTTTGGTGCACTGGGATGGGAAGTGGAAGTGCGGTGGGAGCGCCAGTAATGAGGTACGGCCCCAAACGTAAATCGGCCTTGCAAGCTATCGGCTTGCAGGGCCGAAGGCGGGGGTGGGTCGCTTTTTGACCTATCAGCCGGTCATGCCGCAGAGGGGGGCATGTTCGCGAGTATACCTGGGCGGCCGGGCAGCCGGTGGCAGTCGCGCGTAGCCGGTCCCGCTCTACTCTGTCACCCCGTGTGGCGTGATGTTGAGCGGTGCGCCGTTCAAGAAGGCCAACGCCCGCTGCGCGAGAAGGAGGATGGATGGGGATGAACGAAAGCGGGGAAAGACATCAAGAGATGAAAACATGAAGCGGCGGCGGCCCGACAATGCCTGATGTCTTGATGTTTTTGCCCGTCACGGACGCCGACTTGCAAGAGACGCGGGCACCAAGCCCTTGCGGCGCTCTTGCGGATTTCACGCTCCAGCCCGTCCGCGCGGGCGAACTCCTTTCTGCGCTCGTTGAGCGCACGCCCGCGCACTATTTGCACGCGCCCAGGAAGGTCAGCAGATCTGACAGCTCCGCGCGCGTGAGCTGTTGATCCAGTCCGGCCGGCATGATGCTGAGCAGGCCCGGGCGGATCTCCTTCACGCGGTCCGCCGCGATGCGCGTTTCCTGATCCGGGCCGGTGATCAGCAGCAACCCCTCGCTGTCGTGCCTGCGCAGGATCCCCGACAGCGTGTCGCCCTCTTTGGTTTCAATCAGCGTCGGCTCAAAGCTCTGCACAAAGCTGGCGCTGGGGAAGAGGATCGATTCCAGCAAGTCGCGCGGCTGCCGAATCGCGCCGATGCGCGTCAGATCCGGGCCGACCTTGCCCCCCACGTAGCCGATCGTGTGGCATGCCGAGCAGGCCGCCTTCGCTGAATAAAACACCTGCTGCCCGCGGCCCACGTCTCCGCCGGGCAGCCCCGCCGCGATTGCTTCGAGCTGCGCCTTCTGCTTCGCCGCATCCGGCGCCAGCCGCGCCAACAGCGGCGCGGCCCTGGCCTGGAGTTCGGCCGGAAACTGCTTGAGATGCGCCTTGAGCACATCGGGCCGCAGCGCGGCCGTGGATTTGGATCGGTTCAGCGCTTCGATGAGCGCCAACCCGATGGCCGGGTCGGCGGTCTGGTCAAACGCAGCCAAAAGCCTGGGCAACTCGAGCGGGCCGGCGCTCTGCACCCGCCGGGCGAGCTCCATCAGCGCTTGGGCCGTGAGCTTATGATGCGCAAGAATCTCCGCCGCCAGGAGGCGCTGCGTGGCCGGCGCCTCGGACGATCCTTGCGAGAATAGCAGGTCCAGCAGCGGGCGCGGGAGAGGCTGCGCATCCTTGTGAGCTCCTTTTCCCAAGGTGGGCGCAAGGGCGGCCAGCGCATTGAGGCGCACGGAGGCGGGCGCATCCTGTTTTGATGCAAACTCAATGATCGACTCCTGGAAAGCCAGTTGCGCCGCAGTGACGCTCTCGCCGGCTTTTGAGGCTTGCGACAGATCACGCAGCGCCTCGGCGGCCGCTGCTGACACCTCCGCATCGCGCGGATGCCCGAGACAGGTCGCCAGCGCCGGATACCACGCCGCCGGCGTCTGCTTCAATCGCGATGCGCCCATTGCGCGGATGGCGGTCAATCGCGACAGGCGCCAGCGGTCTTCATCAACGGCGGCCGCGGCCAGGATTCGCTGGATGATCGGGAAATCGGCCATGGCCGCGTAGCGATTCACCAGCGCGGCCCGCTGCTCGGGGGTGGGGTTCGTGCGGTCGTTCGGATTCACTCCGCTGAGCTGCTGGCTCAGCGGGGCTTCCACCAGGCCCGCCCATTCCGGATGACGCGAGACCATCCACAATCCAGTGGCGACCAGCCTCGGGTCCGCCAGCAACGATCCGAGCATTCTGCCCGCATCCCGCTCGCTCCACTGGCCGGTTCCCTGCCACGCGGCTGCCTGGTCGGTCGCGATGACTGCAGCGCGGCGACCTGTGGGGCCCGCGCTCCCCTGGGCAACCTCGAACACCTGTCGGCGTGCCCCCTCATTGGACGCCACCAATTCAAACAGCGCATAGCAGAGGGAGTGATCCAGAAACGGATCCGTCGATTTGGCGCTGGCCCTCAAGAGAGAGAAGACGCCTTCGGGCCGGCCACAGCGCCCGATCGCTTCAGCCGCCGCCCGCCGCAGGGGCGCTGATGGATGCTCCAGCAAATCAGCCAAAGCGACGACCGCAGAGTCATCGCGCCACAGGGCGACTGAATGACAGGCCGCGATCCGCACCGTCTCGTCCGCGTCCGTCAAAGCCGCCCGCACGATCGCCCGTGCTTGGCGCCCTGATATTCGGGTGGCCGTCCAGACCGCATTAAGCCGCGCCCGCGCCGAGCCGGACTCCCTTACTCGGTCCAGTGCCGAGAGCACCGCTCGAAATGGCGCTTCTCCCTCAGCGAGCGAGCAAGCCCTCGCCGCCAGCCTCTCCATCGCCCGCCGCCGGACCGAAGTCCGATCATCCTCCAGGAACAGGGCCAGTGCCTCGGGAGCGAGCGTCTCCCACGCGATCTTCATCCCGCGCGGGTCTTCGATCTTCGCCGCGCCGATGCGCCGTACACGATAAATCGCCCCCAGCGCCTCGGGCCGATGCAGCCGCGAGGTCGGGCAGCAGAGCTTGTACCATCCGCCGGTGTCCACGATCAGCAGCGAGCCGTCCGCGTCTTCGATGACGTCCGTGGGGTGAAAGTCAACGTGATCCGACACGACAAATTCTTCATCCTTGCTCTTAAAGGTCGCGCCTTCCGGGGTCAGCACATGTCGAAACACCTTGTGCAGGTTGAACGAGCAGGAGAAGAGATTGTCGGTGTACGAAACGCCGGCCGGGTCCTTCCCAAAGGCCGTGGATTCATAGCGGTGCAGCCCGCAGGAGGCGCTGGGGCCCAGGTGCGCCAGCGGCGGCAGAACATCGGGCGAGGTGCGCACGTGTCCCTCCAGCACGTCGTGCACCTTGCCATACACCCCGCCGTGGACCGCGTGGATCAATCCATCCCGCTTGCCCCCGGCCGGGTTCTGCAGAAACGTGCAGGATAGGATGCGCTCGCCCGAAGGCATGAAGACCACGTCGACGGGATTGTCCATGCCGCCGGTCATGACCGGCTCGATGTTCGAGCCATCCGGCCGCGCGCGGAAGATATGCGAAGCCCTGGTCTTAAACTCGCGGCCGTTAGGCAACGTGTAGGTCTGCTGCGCGAAGGCGCCCTTGCACCAGTAGATCATGCCGTCGGGGCCGAGATAGGGACCGTGCAGATCGTTGGCGCAGCCCGTCAGCGTTTTGCCGTCAAACCATTCCACGCGCTCATCGGCAACGCCATCGCCATTGGTGTCAGTCAGTTTCCAGATCGAAGGAGGCGCGGCCACATACAGCGAGCCGGCGCACCACATCGTCCCTTCGGGGAACATCATCTTGTCGGCGAAGATCGTGCGCTGATCGAAGACGCCGTCGCCATCGCTGTCCGCCAGCCGGAGAATCCGATGCGGCTTCTCCTTCAACTGATCGACGGACTTGGCGGAGGTGCCCGAAGAATCGGCCACATACAACCGCCCCGCTTCATCAAAATCCATGGTGACCGGCCGGTCCACCAGCGGCGGCCCGGCCACCTGCTCAATCGTGAAGCCATCGGGAAGCGTGAAGGTCCTGCCGTTGAGAGTCGTCGTGCCCGCCAGCGCGCCGCCAGACGCCAGCGCGCAGGCCAGGAAGATCAAACCGATGCTTCGACGGGGCGTTGATCGCAACATGAGCCTCCAGATGAAAGCGGGCAGCGTAAGCCGTGAACTGGGAACCGTAAAGCCAGATTGCCGCAGCCGACGATGGCGTTGGCGACCACTTACTCTAGCGACAGAGTATTGCTCGGCTCCAACATCCCTCGAGTTCTTGATTGGGTGCATGCTTGACGATCTCTCTGAGGTACTGGCAACGCCGCTCCGCATGGCCGAATCGACGCTCGCGGCCTGCGCAGGCGTTCTTCATGCAGCTGTTGTCTTTTCCCGGCAGCAACAAGAGCACGACTGGTCGGGTATCCTGGGTCAACAAAGCGGCGCAAAAGGCGATCGACTTCTTTTGATGGACGCGACGATGCTCAAGCTGCCCTTCGCCACCGAACACGATGATGAAACGCCGGCCACGCCCTTGCCGCCTACTCCCCCGCCGCCACCAAGCCGAACACGGCAGTCGTCGAGGCGAACGTGTTGCCCGAACAGACGAAAAGTCCGACGCGGCTTGTCGCGGCGTTGAACTTCGCACGGTGGGACATTCGGGGCGTGCCCCAGTCTTTCCCGTCCGCCGAGGCAAACACCTGGAGCTCTCCTGACACCTGCACGATCTTCAGGTGAATCGGCAACGCCACCTTCCCCAGTTCCTTGGTCTGGTTGTCGTCCTGGTCGCCGCTCTTGTCCCGCCAGCGGCAGACGAGCCGGCCGGACGCCTCCACCTGCACCAATAGGTATCGCCCCGCCGGCACGGCCAGCGATTCGCGGATCATCAGCCCCGCTGCTGTGGGCGGGCGGTGATCCCGTTGATAACTCGGCCCGCCGACGTTGGGCGCCAAGCTCTCAAGGCGGGCGGACAGCGCCGTATCACCCTTTACCGTCTGGCTGACAAACACGCCCTGATCCCTGACCCGCTCCCACCAGGACGTCATCGCGTGGCCGCTGCCCGTCAGGGTGAACTGGCCCTCAGATGCGGCGAACGAGCCGGGGATCGGCGGCGCGTTCAGCTCATCGTATTGCCAGCCCGGAGGCAATGCCGATTGCTGCACCGTCACCTGGCAGACCTGTTTCACCCCATCGATCGTGGCGGTGACGGTGCAGCTTCCGGGCTTCTTGCCGACCACCATGGCGGTCTGCTCGCCGATCGAGCGCACCGCGGCGGTTTCGGGGTCGCTGCTGCTCCAGACGATCTGGCGCTCAAACGTGTTCAGCGGCGCGAGCGTCGCATTGAGCGTGGCCCGTCCATGGGCCGGCAGCGTGAGGGTCGGTTGATCAAGCATCACCGAGGCGACGGTTATTCCCGGTTCACAGTGAATCCGTTCGTTCAACTCGATCGCGTCCACGCGAACGCCCTCAGCCGGGCTGGCGGACGCCACCTTGAGGCGGTAGATGTTCCACTTGGCCGGCGAGGCCAGCGTGAACTGGCGGCGCGGCGTCGCTTCACTGAAGCCAGGCGCCTGCTGCGTGTCCAGCACCATCCAATTTGTCCCCCCGTCATTGGAACCTGCAAGCTCCACCGTGCGCGGCAGGAGATGCTTGTTGCCGCACTCCAGGGCATAAGACGTGACCAATCGCTTCCTGCCGTCGACATGCTGATACTGGATCCAGCTCGACGCGGCCTTGTCCTGCCAAACGCCCCTGTCGTTTCGCTCGCCCGAGTGCGTGACGCGGCACATGCCGGCGTCGGCATAGTAGATGGTGTTGAAGTTCAAATGCGTCGGCCGGGGCTT
>JAQGLP010000380.1 GCA_028292835.1 Variovorax sp. | reverse complement strand
TTGCTGTGCGTCAGCGACAAGCCGCTGCACGGCGAGATCAAGCTGCCGGGCATGGCCAACCATTTCTACCGCGAGCGCGTCGAACAGCACCTGCGCATCGGCATGGCCGCCATCGACATCCTGCGCGGCGAGGGATCGAGCCGGCTGCACAGCCGCAAGTTGAGAAGTTTTGCCGAGGTGGCGTTCCAATAGCCAGAAAGCGTCGTCTGCTATCGATTTAACAGCTTCAAACACCCGTTGGACGTGCAACAAAGACTGTTTGAGCCTTGAAACTCGGCCAGCGGCCCGTATCCGGGCGGCGTTCGAATGGCACCCGACGCGAGCCGCGACCCGCGCGCCGGCATGGATGCGGAAGGGCGCCCTAGTGCGCCCTCCCCGCCGGGCCGCCGGTCCTGCGGGATTGCGACTGGTTCTGGCTGCCCACGTGCGACTCGCGGTCGTGGCGGCTCTCGGGGGTGCGCTTGGCTTCGTTCTTCTGCGTCGGCTCGGGCGTGGGCTTGTTGTGCTCGGTCTGGCCGGGCCGTGGGTTCTGCGAATTCGACATGGGATGCTCCTGGTCGATGGAGGAAAAATGGTCAGGATGCTTCCTGCCCGCGCCCCGGCGCGTCGGATAACCCGCACAGGAGGCGTCGGCCCGGATTCCGCTGTCTCAACGCCTCAGGGGAGCGCCGCCGCAAAGCGGGAACGGAACGCCTCGCAGAACGCCCCGGTGCCGCCGATCGACAGCGTGACCGTATGGCGCGTCAAGCCCGGGGTGCCGGGCCTGACATCGAAGGCGCGGCGGTCCACGTCGTAGTCGATGCGCTGCGGCGTCGCGACCTCCTGCACCGCCTGCAGGTCGAAGTCCCACTCGCCGCCTTCTTCAATGGGCGCGCGCTGGCCCGGGAAGGTGGCGTGGGCCCAGTCCAGCACCTGCGCGACCTCGGCCAGCACGGCGGGCGCCTGCTGCGGCCCGGTCGAGGCCATGGCGTCGAACACGCCGCCGCCTTCCGTGTCCTCGCTGTGGTCGAAGACGAGATACTGCAGGGTCATGGCTTGCCGCCCGCCGCGCGCAGCTTGTCCTTCTTGCTCGGACGCTTGCCCTTGACGCCGCCGCTGGACGACGCACCGGCGTCAGGCAGCACCGCGGAGAGGCCGGATGCCGGCCCCGCCGGGCGGGCGGGCTCGACCGGCTCGAAGCCTGCCACCCGCTCGCGTGGCACGCTGAAGCCCTGGCGCTTTTCGATCAGCCGGAAGTGCGCTTCGCTGTCCGCCGGGATGAAGCTCACGGCCAGCCCATGCTCGCCCGCACGGCCGGTGCGGCCGATGCGGTGCGTGTAGTCGACCGCCGAGCGCGGCAGGTCGTAATTCACGACCACCGGCAGCTGCGCGATGTCGAGGCCGCGCGCGGCCAGGTCGGTCGCCACCACCACCCGCACGCGGCTCGCCTTGAAGTCGGCCACCACCTGCGCTCGCTTGCCCTGGCTCAGCAGGCCATGGAACGGCTCCGCGTCGATGCCGGCCTTGCGCAGCTTGTCGGCCACGATCTCGGCGGCGTGCTTGGTGGCGACGAACGCCAGCACGCGCGTCCACTCCTGGCCCTGGACGAGGTGGCGCAGCAACTGGGTGCGCCGCGCGCTATCGACCTCGATGGCGCGCTGCGCGATGTCGGGCCGCGTGGCGGGCTCGGCCACGACCTCGATGCGCGCCGGCTGGTGCAGCAGGCGTCCGGCCAGCGCCTCGACGGTCGGCGGGAAGGTGGCCGAGAAGAACAGGTTCTGCCGCCGCGCCGGCAGCAGCGCGAGGATGCGGCCCAGTTCCTCGGCAAAGCCCAGGTCGAGCAGGCGGTCGGCCTCGTCGAGCACCAGCGTCGACACGTCGGCCAGGCGCAACGCGTTGTGGCCCGCCAGGTCGAGCAGCCGCCCGGGTGTGGCCACCACGAGGTCGGCGCCGCCGCGCAGCGCCATCATCTGCGGGTTGACCGAGACGCCGCCGAAGGCGAGCACGACCTTGGGGCGCTCGCTCAGGTGTTGCGCGAGACCGCGAAGCGTCTCGCCCACCTGTGCCGCCAGTTCGCGCGTCGGCACCAACACCAGCGTGTGCACCACGCGCTGCGACCGGTGACGCGGCGCCTGCGACCAGCGCTGCAGCAGCGGCAGCGAAAATGCGGCTGTCTTGCCCGAGCCGGTTTGCGCCAGGCCCAGCACGTCCTGCCCGCGCAGGATCACCGGGATGGCGTCGGTTTGGATGGCCGTGGGCGCGAGGTAGCCGTGATCGGCCGCGGCGCGCACGAGCGCCGGCACGAGGCCCAGAGATTGAAATGGCATGAAGGTGCGTGAGTACGGATGGGAGAGCGACGAACGATGAGAGACAGCAAGCAGGACAGTCGGCTGGTGTACTCCACCGACAGCGGAAGGATCTGCCCCGAGTGCGGCCAGCCGGCGGCGGCGTGCGTCTGCAAGAAGCAGAGAGGCGCCCTGCCCGCCACGGACGGCATTGTGCGGGTGTCGCACGAGACCAAGGGCCGCAAGGGCAAAGGCGTGACCGTCGTCAGGGGTGTCGCGCTCGACGCGACGGCGCTTGCGCAACTCGGCAAACAGCTCAAGGCCGCCTGCGGAACGGGCGGCACGACCAAGGACGGCGTGATCGAAATCCAGGGCGATCACCGCGATGCGGTGATCGCCGCGCTGCAACAGCGGGGCCTGACCGTCAGGCGCGCCGGCGGCTGAGGAAGCACGGTGCAGCCCGAAGACCTCGAACGCCTCGTCACCCTCGAGATGCCCTTCGGCAAGCACAAGGGCACGCTGATCGCCGACCTGCCCGGAAACTACCTCGCCTGGTTCGCCCGCGAAGGCTTCCCGAAAGGCGAGATCGGCCGGCTGCTGCG
>JAQGLP010000347.1 GCA_028292835.1 Variovorax sp. | reverse complement strand
GATGATGGCGTCACGCTTGAGTGTGCTGCCGATGCCCATCGTCACTGTCTTGCCTTCGGGCAGGCGGTAGGACAGTGGCACGGCGGTGATGCGTGTGATCTTCAAGGGGTATCTCCTGTTGCGTTGTTGTGAGTGAAGGCTGTCATGCGCCGGCCGCGGACGGCTCGACAAAGACTCCGGGGTTGACGATGTCGGTGGGCCGCTCGCCACGCATCAGCATCGCGGCCAGGGCAATTGCCAGCATGCACGCAGGTGTCGAAAGCAGCGAGTTGCCGGCGATGCGTCGAAAGCGCGCCAACACGCAGCCGGCCACGGCGTTGGCATTGACCATCGGCGTGTTGACGCGCGACAGGCCGTCCGGCAACAGCGACACATCCGCCCAGGCGGCGAGCCGCGCGTGGGCATCGGGATGCAGCGGGTCGATGACGAGGACGCGGGGTGTGCTCATGAGCGCTGAATGTCAGGCGTATGGAAACCAGGCTCGACGCGAAAGAAGACGCGTGAAAGCCGGTCCCTCAAAGTTGTGTGATGAATCTATCACACAACTTGCCGATGGGCGACGGGGTTTTCGTCAGATACTCAACGCGTCCCGTTTCCTGTGCGCAGCGTGACGCCAAGCTTGGCACGTGCCAGGCGCCGAGCTGCGGCGCGACTGTCGCTGGTCCAGAAGTCCTTGCCGGCGCGCTCGATCCGCATGCCGGTGTTCTGCATATGCACAAAGGCCGCGGTGCGCGCGGCTGCAGGGTCGCGCGCACGAATTGCAGCGCACAGAGCCTCATGTTCGGCCAACACTTGCGCCGCCAGATCGGCACGACGCGCCTCGTTGCCGCGCGTGAGACGGATTGCGTCGTGCAGGGCACGCGTCAGCAGACCGA
Organism: Variovorax sp.; assembly: GCA_028292835.1. Classification (GTDB taxonomy): domain Bacteria; phylum Pseudomonadota; class Gammaproteobacteria; order Burkholderiales; family Burkholderiaceae_C; genus Variovorax. The sequence continues at coordinate 6,745 of JAQGLP010000347.1, read as the reverse complement.
GCAGTTCGGTGTAGTGCGCGTTGTGGGCGGCATGCGAAATGGCGATGTGGAAGGCCAGGTCCTCTTCCACTCCATCGCCGCCGTGGGTCACGGCGCGGCCAATCTCTCGCAGCGCCCGCTGGATCTGCGCCATCTCGGTGCGGGTGCGGCGCTCCGCAGCGAGCGCTGCCATTTCGGCCTCGATGCCGCGCCGCAATTCGATGATGCGCAACACGCTCTGGGCCGGGTCCTCGTCTTTCTGTTTCTGGCCAAGCCGAAATGCGTCCGATACCTTGGGGTCGCACACCACGGTGCCGCTGCCCTGGCGCGTCTCGACCAGGCCTTCGGACTTGAGACGGGAAATGGCTTCGCGGATGACGGTGCGGCTGACGCCGTATTGCTCGGTCATCGACTGTTCGGTCGGCAACCGCGTGTTGGCGGGGTAGGCGCGGGCGCGGATGTCGGCCGCCAGCAGGCTGGTGATGCGGTCGGCCAATGTGCCTTCCGTGTGGATGCAGGCAGCGCTGTCGTCGTTCTTCTTCGTGATGAGGGCCATGCAGAGGAACTTGAAGCGGATTGAAGTCTTGAAGAATACCACCGCCGATTGATCGCTTGACAAATTCGTATGACGTATTTGTAATATAAAAGAAAATAGAAAGCGACGCGGGCTGCCACGCCGTCAGCGGTCTTTTTTTTGGATTTCACTTTTCTTTTCACCATTTCAAAAGCCCATGACCCTCACGGCCCGCCCCCGAGCTTTCCTTTGTCGCCGCTTCACGCCAGCGATCGAAGCGGCGCTGCACGAGCGTTTCGAGTTGCAGGTGAACGACGACGATTCGATCCTGCCTTCGGCCGAAATCGCGCGCCGGGCGGCTGGCTGCGACGTGCTGCTGGTCACTGCCACCGAGACCGTCGACGCTGCCACCTTCGCGCAGCTTGCGCCCACGCTGCGTACGGTCGCCACGCTGTCGGTAGGCTACGACCACATCGACATGGCCGCGGCGCGCAGGGCTGGCGTACGCGTGCTCCACACGCCCGACGTGCTGAGCGACGCCTGCGCGGAGATCGCGCTGATGCTGCTGCTCAATGCCTGCCGCCGCGGCTACGAGGCCGACCGGATGGTGCGTACCGGCGCCTGGAACGGCTGGGCACCGACCCAGCTGTTGGGCATGGGGCTCGTCGGGCGGCGGCTCGGTATCTTCGGCATGGGGCGCATCGGCCGTGCCATCGCGGTACGTGCCCGGGCCTTCGGGCTCGACATCCACTATCACAACCGGCAGCGGCTCGACCCCGCACTGGAGCAGGGCGCGACCTACCACGGCACGCTCGAGGGCCTGCTTGCGACCAGTGACATTCTCATGATCGCGGCCCCGGGTGCGCCGGCGCTTCGCGGCATCTTCGATGCCGACCGGCTGGCACGCCTGCCGCAGGGCGCGGTGCTGGTCAACATCTCCCGCGGCGATCTGATTGACGACGACGCCCTGATCGCTGCGTTGAAGAGTGGCCATGTCCGCGGCGCGGGCCTGGACGTGTTCGCCAACGAGCCGCGGGTACATGTCGGCTACCGCACGCTCGACAACGTCTTCCTGTCGCCGCACATCGGCAGTGCCACGCACGAGACGCGCGATGCCATGGGCTGGCTGCTCATCGATGGCATCGAGGCGCTGGCCCGGGGCGAGACGCCTGGCAATCTGCTTTCCTGAACGTCTTTTTCCTTCCGACTCTTCCAATGAAAATTCAACATCCGTCTCTTTTCCGCCAGCAGTGCCACATCGATGGCCGTTGGGTCGATGCCGCCGATGGGGCCACCATCGAAGTGACCAACCCGGCCGACGACCGCCGCATCGGCACCGTGCCGCGATGCACGGCCGCCGACGTGCGGGGTGCGATCGATGCCGCCCATCGCGCGCTGCCGGGCTGGCGCGACACCTCGGCGAAGGATCGTTCGCGCCTGTTGCGTCGCTGGTTCGACCTGTGCATGACACACCAGGACGACCTCGCCATGCTGCTCACGCTCGAGCAGGGCAAGCCGCTGGCCGAGGCACGCGGCGAGATCGCCTACGGATCGAGTTTCATCGAGTGGTTCGCCGAGGAGGCCAAGCGCGTCTACGGCGACATCATTCCTGCTGCGAGCATCGACCGCCGCATCGTGGTGCTCAAACAACCGGTCGGTGTCGTGGCGGCCATTACGCCCTGGAATTTTCCGAACGCGATGATCACGCGCAAGGCCGGCGCTGCGCTGGCGGCCGGCTGCACGATCGTGATCAAGCCCGCGTCGGCCACGCCGTACTCGGCGCTCGCGCTGGCTCAGCTTGCAGCCGAGGCCGGCATTCCGGCAGGGGTGCTCAATGTGGTGACGGGTGCCGCCTCCACCGTGGGCGGAGAACTCACCGCAAGCCCCTTGGTGCGGAAGCTGTCCTTCACCGGCTCGACCAAAGTCGGCAAGCACCTGATGGCGCAGTGCGCCGGCACGGTGAAGAAGGTGTCGATGGAACTGGGCGGAAACGCGCCTTTCATCGTGTTTGACGACGCCGACCTCGACGCCGCCGTGGCAGGCGTCATGGCGTCCAAATTCCGCAACGCGGGGCAGACCTGCGTGTGCGCAAACCGCATCTTCGTGCAGACTGGCATCTACGACCGCTTCGTTGAGAAACTGAAGACGACGGTGGAGGCGCAGGTGGTCGGCAACGGTCTTGAAGCGGGCGTCAACCTCGGCCCGTTGATCGACGATGCGGCAGTAGCCAAGGTGCGCGAGCACATCGACGACGCCGGGGCGCTGGGCGCGCACATCGTCACTGGCGGTCAGGCACCTGCACTGGGCGGCCGCTTTTTCACTCCGACCATTCTGTCGGACGTGTCCCCAAAGTCGAAGCTGATGCAGGAGGAAACCTTCGGCCCGGTCGCGCCGCTGATCCGCTTCGAGACCGACGACGAGGCGGTGGCCATGGCCAACGACACGCCTTTCGGGCTGGCGGCCTATTTCTACACACAGGACTACGCGCGCGCCTGGCAGGTCGCCGAGGCTTTGGAAGTGGGCATCGTCGGCCTCAACGAGGGGCTGATCTCGACCGAACTCGCCCCCTTCGGCGGTATCAAGGAATCAGGTGTGGGGCGCGAAGGCTCCAAGTACGGCATCGACGACTACATAGAGGTCAAGTACGTCTGTGCCGGCGGTCTCGGTCGCCCCGCGCGCGCGAAGCGACAATGAACGGCGACCTTCTTTTTAGGAGACACGAATGAACAAGAAAATCGGATTGATCGGCGTGGGCATGATGGGCCACGGCATCGCGAGCAATATCGTCAAGCACGGCTATTCGCTGGCCGTTTTGGAGCATGCTGGCAACCAGTCGCTCGACGCGCTGACGGCAGCGGGCGTCAAGACCTTCAAGACAGCGAGCGAACTCGCCGCCACCGTCGACGTGCTGCTCCTCTGCGTCACCGGCTCTCCGCAAGTGGAGGCCGTGCTGCTGGGCCAAGGCGGCGGTGTGCTGGAAGGCATGCGCAAGGGCATGGTCATCATTGATTGCTCCACGGCCATTCCCGCCTCGACCGAGCGGCTCGCCAAGGTCGTCGAAGCAGCCGGAGGCCGCTTCATGGATGCGGCCATGACGCGCACGCCCAAGGAAGCGGCCGAAGGCCGGCTCAACCTGCTGGTGGGTGCGGACACTGCGCTGTTTGCGGAATGTCGGCCGCTCTTGAGCTGCTTCGCCGAGAACATCACGCACGCGGGCGCGGTCGGCGCCGGCCACCGTATGAAACTGCTGCACAACTACGTGTCGTTGGGCTCGGTGGCCTTGATTGCCGAAGCCGCCGCCTGCGCCGAGCGCGCAGGCGTGGCACCGGACGTCTTCGTCAACGTGCTGAGCACAGGCGGCGGCGGGGGCACTGCGCTGGAACGGCTCAAACCCTTCCTTTTCGCCAAGGACTCGAGTGGCCTGCGCTTTGCGATGTCGAACGCACTGAAGGATCTGGGCTACTACACAGCCATGGCGCAGGACAGTCACTCTGCCCGCACCATCGCGGAAGGCGTGCGCCAGACCCTGGAGGACGCCACGCGCGGGGGCGATCCGCAGGCCATGCTGCCGGAGCTGGTGGCGGTGCTGGCCAAGCGCGGCGACGGCAACTGAATTCACGCACTGCGACAAACCGTCACCCTGGCAGCTTTGCACCGACGAGAGAGGGCGTCCCTTTATGGCACGCTCGCCGGGCTCAAGCCGAGCCACTGTTAACCGACCACAAGGAATATTCATGACACGTTCATTCAACATCGCGCTCATTCCGGGCGACGGCATCGGCAAGGAAGTGATTCCCGAAGGTGTCCGCGTGCTGGAAGCTGCGGCGCGTCGCTTCGACCTGAGGCTGAACTTCACGCCGATCGACTGGGCCAGCTGCGACTACTACCAGCAGCACGGCCAGATGATGCCGGACGACTGGAAGGCGCAGATCGGAGGAATGGATGCCATCTACTTCGGTGCGGTTGGCTGGCCCGAAACCGTCCCCGACCACATTTCATTGTGGGGGTCGCTGCTGAAGTTCCGTCGCGAGTTCGACCAGTACATCAACCTCCGGCCGGTGCGATTGTTCGAGGGCGTGCCTTGCCCCTTGGCCGGTCGCAAGCCCGGCGACATCGACTTTTTCGTTGTGCGCGAGAACACCGAGGGGGAATACACCAACCTCGGAGGCATCATGTACGAAGGCACCGAGCGCGAGGTCGTGATCCAGGAGACGGTGATGAGCCGGCACGGCGCCGATCGCGTTCTCAGGTACGCCTTCGAGTTGGCAAAGTCTCGCGAACGCAAGCACCTGACAGTGGCGACCAAGAGCAACGGCATCGCCATCAGCATGCCGTGGTGGGACGGTCGTGCCGACGCCATGGGCAAGGGCTACCCGGAGGTCAAGACCGACAAGCAGCATATCGATATCCTCACGGCGCGCTTCGTACTGCAGCCGCAGCGTTTTGACGTGGTCGTGGCCAGCAATCTGTTTGGCGACATTCTTTCGGACCTGGGGCCTGCCTGCACCGGCACCATCGGGCTGGCGCCGTCGGCCAATCTCAACCCGGAGCGTCATTTCCCGTCGTTGTTCGAGCCGGTGCACGGCTCGGCGCCCGACATCCATGGCCAAGGCATCGCCAACCCCATCGCAATGATCTGGTCGGGTGCGCTGATGCTTGATTTCCTGGGCTGCAAGCCGGCGCACGACGCCATCGTCGCGGCCATCGAGCAGGTTCTGGCGCAGGGGCCACGCACCCGGGATCTGGGCGGCACCGCCTCCACGGTGGAACTGGGCGAAGCAATAGCCGCCGCAGTGGCCGCTGGCGGAGCCAAGACCCTGTAGGGCGCATGCGCAAAGGCGTGCCTCTCTGGAGGCACGGGCCGACGGTCCGTGAATGGCGACCGTTTCATGCGCTGAAGACGCAATCGTGTGCGCAGCTTGGTCTTCATCGCATTTGCGACCACAATACTTCATAAGTAAATCATCGATAAATAATCTTTCATCGATGCACTCCCTGGAGAACTCATGAATATCGTCTGCATCGGTGGGGGTCCTTCGGGCTTGTATTTCGCGCTGCTGATGAAGCTGCGGGATGCGTCGCACCGGATTACCGTGGTCGAACGCAATCGGCCTTATGACACCTTCGGCTGGGGCGTGGTGTTCTCGGACCAGACGCTCGGAAACCTTCAAGCCGCCGATCCGGTCAGCGCGGCACAGATCCTGGAGTCGTTCACTCACTGGGACGATATCGAGGTCAACATCCGTGGCCACAAGATGCGCTCCGGCGGCCACGGCTTCTGCGGCATCGGCCGCAAGCGGCTGCTCAACATCTTGCAGCAGCGCTGCGAGGAGGCGGGGGTCGAGCTGGTGTTCGAGACCGACGTGCAGGACGATGCACAGTACCCCGAAGCCGATCTCGTCATCGCCAGCGACGGCCTGAACAGTCGCTTTCGCGCCAAGTACGCCGCCACCTACCAGCCCGACATCGACACGCGGCTGTGCCGCTTCGTCTGGCTGGGCACGCACAAGCTGTTCGAGGCCTTTACCTTCGCCTTCGAGCAGACCGAGGCAGGGTGGTTTCAGGCGCATGCCTACCGCTTCGACGACGAGACCTCCACCTTCATCGTCGAGACCCCGGAGGAAGTCTGGAAGAAGGCGGGCCTGGACACGATGGAAAAGGAAGAGGCCATTGCGTTCTGCGAGCGGCTCTTCGCCAAGCATCTGGACGGCCACGCGCTGATCTCCAACGCGACCCATTTGCGTGGATCGGCGCAATGGATCCGCTTCCCGCGCGTGGTGTGCGAGCACTGGGTGCACCACAACGGCCGCGCTCCCGTCGTGCTGATGGGGGATGCGGCGCACACCGCGCACTTCTCGATCGGCTCGGGCACCAAGCTGGCGCTGGAGGACGCGATCGAGCTGGCCCGCTGCATCGGCGCCAAGCCGGGTGACCTGACCGGCGCGCTGGCCGACTACGAGGCGGTGCGCAGCGTCGAGGTGCTGCGCATCCAGAACGCCGCACGCAACTCCACCGAGTGGTTCGAGCATGTCGAGCGCTACGTCAACCTGCCGCCCGAGCAGTTCGCCTATTCGCTGCTGACCCGCAGCCAGCGCATCAGCCACGAGAACCTGCGGCTGCGCGACAGGGCCTATGTCGAGTCTTACGAGGACTGGATCGCGTAACGCGCCGGCCTGCGGCGGGCGGCCACGCAGACGCCCGTCCCGCCGATGGTCCCGGCGGTCACCGTGCGCGGCGTCACGCTCAAGAACC
>JAQGLP010000343.1 GCA_028292835.1 Variovorax sp. | reverse complement strand
GGACGCAATGGCGCGCCGCCCGCCACCGGAGGCAGGGGGGGCGGGACGAACAGCGTTGGCGGCGGCGGCATGCGCTCGCCGGCCATGGGCGGCACCGGCGCCGGCAGCGGCCGCATCGACTGCTGCGCCATCAGTTCGCCCAGCGAGTCGACGGCGGGCGGCGCCGGCCGCGGCGGCGTGGGCGTCTCGCCCGTGGGCGCGGCATTGTTCGGCGCGATGCCGGCCGCGACGCTGTCGGTGCCCAGGGCCTTGGGCGCGTCGCGCAGGCGCTCGGCAATCAGCGCCTCCATCGGGTCGAGCTCCTGCTGCGGGTACAGGTCGAGCACCAGCCGGTGCCGGTAGGCCGCCACCGGCGCCAGCGAGAACACCTGCGGCGCGACGGACTGCTTCAGGTCGAACACGATGCGCACCACGCCCGGCGCGTTCTGTCCGACGCGCAGGCCGTTGATGTAGGGGTCGCCCGGCTTGATCTTGCCGACCAGCTCGCGCAGCGCCGGGCTGAGGTCGATGCCCTCGATGTCGAGCGCCAGGCGCGGCGGGCTGCCGACCACGCGCTGCTGGGTCTGCAACCGGCCGTCGGATTCGATGGTGACGCGCGTGTAGTCGGCCGCCGGCCAGACGCGCACCGCCACGATGGTGGCGCCGCGGGCGATCTGCTGCGCGCCCAGCAGCAGCACCAGGGTGCCGGTCTGCAGCAGCGCGCGCCGTTGAGCGGAAGGAGGCGGGGGGGTCGTCGTCGCGAGGGCGGACCGACGGTGACGGGGGGCTTTTTTCATGCGGCCACGGCCTCCAGCAGCTGCCGGCCGCGGGGCGTGCGGGCGTGCAGCGTCACGGTGCGGGTGTCGTCTGTCATGGCTTCTATTTCAATCGCAAGGTCGGCTGTCGGCAGGTGGGCGCCGGCGTTGTCGGGCCATTCGGCCAGTTTCAGGCCAGCGCCGGCGAAGATATCTCGAAAACCCGCATCGTCCCACTCCCGCGGATCGCTGAAGCGGTAGAAATCGAAGTGGAACACCTCCCGCCCATCGGGTGTCTCGTGCGGTTCCACCACGGCATAGGTCGGGCTCTTGATGCGCCCGGCGATGCCCAGCGCGTGCAGCAGGTGGCGCACGAAGGTGGTCTTGCCGGCGCCCAGGTCGCCCCGCAGTACGATGAAGGCATCGCGCAGCGCTGCCGAGGCGGCCAGGCGGCGCGCGAACGCGGCGGTGTCGTCCTCGCTGCGCCAGCGGCGCGTTTCTACAATCGGCGGGTGATCGGCAACACTCAACTCGTGACTCTCGTGCGGGACTGGGCCCGGGACCTGGGATTCTCCCAAATCGGCGTGGCGGGCGTCGATCTGTCCGGTGCGGAAGCCGGTCTGATGCAATGGCTGGCCCAAGGGTTCCACGGCGACATGCATTACATGGCCGCGCACGGTGCGCGCCGCGCCCGGCCGGCCGAGCTGGTGCCGGGCACCGCGAGCGTGATCACCGCGCGCATGGACTACCTGCCGCGCACCACGCCGCCCGGCTGGCAGGCCGTCGAGTTCGACCGGCTGGCGCGCCCCGACGAGGGCATCGTCTCGCTCTATGCGCGGGGCCGCGACTACCACAAGGTGCTGCGCTCGCGCTTGCAGAAGCTGGCCGACCGGATCGCCGCTGAAGTGGGGCCATTCGGCCACCGCGTGTTCACCGACTCGGCGCCGGTGCTCGAAGCCGAGCTGGCGTCGCAAAGCGGCCAGGGCTGGCGCGGCAAGCACACGCTGGTGCTCGACCGCGCGGCCGGCTCGATGTTCTTCCTGGGCGAGATCTACGTCGATCTGGCGCTGCCGGCGAGCGAGCCGGTGGCGCCGCACTGCGGCAGCTGCAGCGCCTGCATCGACGTCTGCCCGACGCAGGCCATCGTCGGCGCGCACCGGCTCGATGCGCGACGCTGCATCTCGTACCTGACGATCGAGCACGCGGGGCCCATTCCGCTCGAGCTGCGCCCGCTGATGGGCAACCGCATCTACGGCTGCGACGACTGTCAGCTGGTGTGCCCCTGGAACAAGTTCGCCCGCCGCAGCGCGCTGCCCGACTTCGACCCGCGCGAGGGCCTGACGGGGCGCCACCTGGCCGAGCTGTTCGCCTGGAGCGAGGCGGATTTCCTGCGCCTGACCGAGGGCGGCCCGATCCGCCGCATCGGGCACGAACGCTGGCTGCGCAACGTGGCGGTGGCGCTGGGCAACGCGTTGCACGCGACGCCGCCCGAGGCGTCGGCGCAGCTCGCCCTGCGCGCGGCGCTGGCGTCCCGGGCGACTCACCCGAGCCCGCTGGTGCGCGAGCACGTGGCCTGGGCGATGGCCCGGGGCACGCTGTCGAAAGAATAGCTGACCGCCCCCGCGGGACGTGCGCCAGGGTCGGTTTCAACGAGGCGCGTGGATTTTTTTCGCGGCGTCTGCCGCCGTCGCGGCATAACGGCTGCCGTCGTAGCGCAGCAGCACCGAGTCGAAGCGCGACGCGCCCGGCTGCTCGATGCAGTCGCCGTCGACAAAGCTGGCGCGGCTCGTGGTTCGTGTGCGGCGCAGCAGCAGGTCGGCAAAGCCGTGGCTGCGGGTCGGCTCCACCGACAACGTGCTGCGCAACTGCTCGAAGTTCGCGTGGCAGCCCGGGTCCCATTCGCCGCGCTCCATCGAGACTTCGAGCCCGCCGAGCACCCGGCGCAGCCGCTCGCCCTGCTGCGCGTAGAGCATCAGGGTTTCACTCGAATAGGGCAGCGCGCGCGATGCGCTGCTGTAGCGCACCCGCACGCCGAAGGCACGGGCGTCGGGCGCGAGCGGGTAGCGACTGGTGTCGATGCGGATGTCGTCAATGCGCGCCGCGTCCTCCAGCAGCACCTTCGGCTCGAACAGCCGGCTGGCGACGGTGCTGCGCTCGGTGTTGCCGTTGTCGGCCTGCTGCACCACGAGCACGTCGAGGTCAAACTCGGTCGCGCCCGGCTCGGCCGCCGGGCGCGCCAGCGGCAGCACGACGATGCTGCGTCCCGGCTGGCCCGGCCAGCTCTTGCAGGCGGCACGCTCTTCGTCGAGCAGGCGGTCCGGGTGCAGCCTGGCGCTCAGGCGGCCGGCCAAGCCGGAATCGCAGGCGGCGTGGCCGGGCGCGGCCAGCGCGAGCAGTCCGAGCGCCAGCGCAAGAACGCGCCAGTTCACAGGGTCGCCACGGTGCGCGGCGCCGCGTCCGGGACGGTGCCGCCGGGGGCTTGCAGCCAGCGCGATGCCGCCGCGTCGAGCGCGCTGGCATCGCCCGTGGTGACCAGCGCGACCGCGCCGCGGCGACCGCTCGCCAGCAGCCCGGCCGCGGCCAGCAGGCGCTGCGTCTGCTGCGCGACCGGCCATCCGGTGTCGATGAAACGCACGGCCGCGCCGGTGTGGCGCTGCAGCTCGTCGGCGACGAACGGGTAATGCGTGCAGCCGAGCACCAGCGTGTCGATCTGCCCGGCTTGGGTGCCGAAAGTGCCCGCAGCCCTCGTGTAGCGGGCGCACAGCGCCATGAATTCAGGAGCGTCGTCGCGTTCGATGGCACGCGCCAGCCCGTCGCACGCGACCCGCACGAAATCGGCCTGGCCGGCCATCGAGGCATGCAGCGTGCGGAACTTGGCGCTCGCGAGCGTCACGCGCGTGGCCAGCACGGCGATGCGCCGCGTCGCGCTCGACGCCAGGGCGGGCTTGAGCGCCGGCTCGACGCCCACCAGCGGCAGGCCGGGATGTTCGGCGCGCAGCGTGTGGATGGCCGCCGCGGTGGCGGTGTTGCACGCCACCACCAGCGCCTTGGCGCCTCGCCGCGCGAGCAGCTCGTGCGCGATGGCGCGCGAGCGCTCGACCACGTAAGCGTCACCCCGCTCGCCGTAGGGCGCGTGGCCGGTGTCGGCGAAATAGACGAAGCGCTCGTGCGGCAGCGCGGCGCGCAGCGCGTTCAGGATGCTCAGGCCGCCGA
>JAQGLP010000311.1 GCA_028292835.1 Variovorax sp. | reverse complement strand
GGCGCCCGGCATGGCGCTGCCGGCATTGCGCGTGAAGGCGCCGGCCAGGTCTTCCATGCGCACGTTCATGCCCTTGAGCGTCGACAGCGTCATCTTCTGCACTTCGAGCGCCTGCACCGTCGCCTTGAGCGCGTTGACGTTCTGGTCGAGCCAGAACTGGACCGCCTTGAGTTCCTGGATGCGCTTGTCGACCTCCTCGACGCTCAGCGTCGGCGCGACCCAGCTGGAGATCCCCGGCAGGCCCGCCAAGGCGCCGCCCGTGCCGCCGCCGCCCGAAGCGATGTTCTTCAGGAAATCGAAGCCCGGCACGAAGTTGCTGAATGCAAAGGGTTTGCTCGGATCGCTCATGGTCGGTCTCCTGCGAAGGGTTGTTTTGTGTCAGCTTACTCCATGCGAAGGCGCCTGCGGCGGTGCCATAATCCGCGCATCTCAATTTCGGAGTCCGGTCCGTGGACAGTGCCAGTAGTTGCTTCAGTGATGTAGAGCCCGACCCGGTCGGCGCACTCCTGGCTCCATAGCACCCGGCTCCCCGGCTGCGGAGCCTCCCGGTGCACCCCCGCAGCCTCCCGATCGCTTTCTGGCGATCGGGAACCCGTTTCCTCCAGGTCGTTTTCCACGCACTGATTCGTCGTCGGTCGGCTCGTATCGTCGGGTGGTTTTCGCCTGATCTCGCGTAGCGCGACGACCACCTCCTGAGCGCCCTTGTCCGCGTGGCCGGATTCCTTTGCCGTGAAGGAGTCATGTCATGCGTTCCTGCTGGACCCCGCCCCTGCCTTCTGCGGCCGCGCCGGCCAGCGTGCGTCCTGCGCAGGCCAGGCCCGAGCGCACGGACGGCACCTGCGACGACCAGGTGCGGCGGCTCGACAAAACCACGCTGTGGCCGACGCACCGGATCCGCAGTTTTCTTGCCAGCCCGATCCAGCGTTCGCCGGGCCGGATCTGCGAGTGATTTCCGGATTCGCCCCCCTGACGGGAGGAAGGACCGGCTGGTGGCCGAGCTGGACGCCGAGGACGGGGGTGCTGCAGGCGTTCTTGGCTCCGATCGCGAAGGACTGAAAAGCCGCCACAAGGCGATGCGAGCGGAAGACTCAATGCTGGTGCGCCTGCCCTGCGGCGGCCGGGGCGCCCTCTCCGGCGGGGGCGCCGACGGGCACCTTCAGCTCCAGCGAACTCTTGACGCCCCGGGCGTCCTCGAAGCGCAGCGTCATCGGCACCGTGGCGCCCTGCGTGATGGGCTGCTTCAGGTCCATCAGCATCAGGTGGGCACCGCCGGGCTTGAGCTCGACGGTCTGGCGGGCCGGCAACTCCAGCCCGTTCTTGAGTGCGCGCATGCGCATGGTGTCGCCGTCCATCTTCATCTCGTGCACCTGCGCCACGCCGGCCACCGGCGACGAGACGCCGACCAGCCGCGTGCCCGATGGCGCATTGAGCTTCATGAAGCCGCCGGTCCCGCTCTGGCCCGGCACCGCGGGCCGCACCCAGGCGTCCCGCACGTCGACCGGCGCGACGCCTGCCGGCAGCACGTCCAGGCGTGCGGCCGGGAACGCCGGCTTCTCGGTCGCGCCCGGCACGGGCACCTGTGCCCAGTCGACGCTCGTGGCAACGCCGCCCTCGCCGCTGCAGGCCTGGAGCACCTTGAACCAGAGCGGGCCGGGCTGGTCGGTCAGCCTGCCGCGCACGACGAATTCAGCCTGGGCCTTGTCGGCCAGCGCGGCCTGCGGCGACTCGGCCTTCCACGCGACCTCGCGCGCGGTGGTCGCGAGCGCCCAACCCGCTCTCGGCTGCGCGCTCGTGAACGTGAAGCCCTCGGGCAGCCGCACCGTGATGCCGGTGGTGGCGCTGGCGCCCTGGCAGGCATGGCCCACGCGCAGGACGGCCTCGTAGTCGCTGCCGGCAGCGGCGCCGCCCGGCGGCAGCGACACATGGGAAAAAGAGACGTTGGCGCCTGCCAGCAGGGCGCAGAGCGCTATTGATTTGATAGCAAAAGAGACATTCATGTCGAAAACTCCCTGGGAAGGATGAACAAATTGGAAGGCAGGGCACGGCGCGGCGAGGCCGGCGGCATCGCCGACCCGTTCGCACGGAGGGTCACCGCTCCGGCGGGCGGTCCGGCCCGGCTCACAGGTCGAACTTCAGCTCGCCCACGAAGGTGCGCTGCGGGTACGGGTGGAACGCCCAGTACTTGGCGTTGTTGAGGTTGTCGATGCCCACCGCCGCGCTCCACTGCCGATCGATGCGCCAGCGTACCCGCACGTCGGCGACGAAATACTTGCTGAAGCCCATGTAGGCGAAGCCGTTGGGGTCGCTGTTGTCGAGCGTGCCGTACTGCCGGCCGCTGTAGCGCAGGCCGGCGGTGTAGCTCCAGCGGGCATCGGGCCGGTACGTGGCCAGCAGCGCCGCGCGCACGCGCGGCACGCGCGGCTGCTGGTGGCCGACGCTCGCCGGGAAGCCCGCGTTGGCGGTGATTTTCGAATCCGCCAGCGTCAGGCTGCCGCCCACGTCCAGGCCCTTCATGCCGACATCGACCGCGTTCAGCGCCACCTCCAGCCCGTTGGTGCGGATCGCGTCGACGTTCTGCACCGTGCTCACGAGGTTGGTCAGCGCCTGGGTGTAGAGCTCGTCCAGGGTGCGGTCGAAGAACAGCGTGGTGCGCAGCAGGCCGTCGAGCCCCCAGTCCTTCAGGTCGCGCTCGGCGCTCAGCTCGGTGGTCCAGGAGCGCTCGGGGCGCAGGTTGGGGTTGGTGTTGACGATCGTGTTGCCCAGGATCGAGCCCTGGTAGAGCTCGCTCACGGTCGGGAAGCGCACCGCGCGCCCGGTCGAGGCCTTGAACAGCCACTCGGGCGTGGCCTGCCAGGCGATGGCCGCCTTGGGCGAGGCGTGGCTCTCGCCGCGCTCGCCGAACGCGAGCAGCTGGGTGGCGTTGCCGAGCTGGCCGCCGTAGGCCCGCCAGTGCTCGTAGCGCAGGCCGAGCGTGGTCTTCCAGTCGGGGGCGAAGCGCCAGGTGTCCTGCGCGTAGAGCGACTGCAGCCGGGTGTCGCCGTTGAAGGCGGAGAAGGGTGTGAGCGCCGGGCCGGCCTGCCACTCGGCGGTGTTGCTCACCTGCGTGCGCAGGTGCGCCGTGTCCTGCTGCAGCCCGAAATCGACCACGTGCGCGCCGACGCCCGCGGCCGAGCCGGTGGGGCGCCACGTGCCGGCCGCCTTCAGCGTGTTCCAGCCGGTGCCGCGCATGTCGGTGGTGCGGCCCGCCGCGCCGTTGGGCACCGCGCCTGCCAGGCCGCCGAACGACGCGCTGCCCGGATAGGCCGCGTAGAGCGCGGCGGGCTGCGCCACGGTCGGGGTGCGCAGCGTGTCGCGGCCGTAGTCGTACAGGCTCGCGGCCAGCTCCCAGTCGAACACGCCGCCCGTGTGGCTCTTGACCGAGAGGCCCTGCATGGTGTGCGTCAGGTCGTTTTGCGTCGGCGCGAAGGCCAGCGCCGGCGCGTCGAGGTTGTACGTGCCGCCTGCGATGTTGACGCGGCCCGAGTACACCGGGCGGCCGAGCGGATCGCGCAGCCAGCTCTCGACGTCGCCGCGGGTGCTGTTGTTCCAGGCGCCCAGCGTGTAGGTGGCGCGCACCGTGGGCGAGAAGTCGTAGGCCAGCTTGATCTTGGCCTGCTCCTGCGTGGTGTCGTAGATCGTGCTGCCGCCCAGCAGCCACCAAGGCTGGTTGGACGGGTTGAGCCCGGGCACCGCGCCGGCCACCGGGACGCCGGCGCCGCCCCCCGCGCCGGCACTGAAGGCCCGGTTGGCGAACACCAGCGCCTGCCCCTGGCTGTGCGTGCGGTTGGCCGCGATCCACCACGACCAGTCGCCGTTGCGCCCGCCCAGCGCCACGTCGAGCTGATCGGCCGCGGGCAACGAGGCATGGTCGTACAGCGTGAAGCGGCTGGCCGACGCGCCCAGCTTGACGTGCGCCTCGAACTGCGTGGGCATGCGCGTCACGTAGTCCACCACCGCGCCGACCGAGTTGCCCGGGTACGCCGCCGAGAACGGGCCGTACAGCACGTCGACGCGCTCGACCTCCTCGGGCGACACCATGCCCCAGCGCGGCGCGAAGGTGGCGCCGTTGCCCAGCGGGTTCGACAGCAGGATGCCGTCGGCATACACCAGCGAGCGCGCGCTGTTGCCCGTGCCCGAGGCGCGTGTGGCGAGCACGGCATGGTTGTAGTCGCCGATGTAGCGCTTGCGCACGCCCAGGCTCGGCAGGTACTTGAGCGCGTCCTCGCTGTCGGTGGCGTTGACGGTGGCGTCGATCTGCTCGCGTGTGGTGCCCTCGATGGTGGTCGGGATCTGCGTGGGCAACGAAGTCGGGCGGCCGCCGCTGACGGTGACCGTGCCGAGCGAGCGGGTGGTGGCGTCGGCGCCGGGCGACGCATCGCCAGGGCTTTGCTGCGCCTGCGTCGCAACGAAGGGAAGCGCCATGGCAACCGCCACGGCAAGTCTTTGCTTTTTCAAGGGAATCCTCCTGAATCTCAGGCCAGAACGGCCGGCAACGCACGCCCTGCGGGCATGTGTTGCTATGAAATCGATAGCTCAGGAGAAAACGGGAGGCCCGCGCGCGGGCAGTGGCGCGGCGGTGGCCGCGGCGATGCGCGCGGCGGGAATCGGCTGCACCGCACGGCCCAGCGGCAGCGGTGTCGGCAAGGTGACCACGGGCAGCACGGGCGGCGGCGCGCCGCCGGGCACGCACAGCGGGCAGTCCGCCTGCGTGGCGCCCAGCTCCTGCGCGCCCTGGTCGCCCTGCACCATCACCTTGATGGCGCCGGCGCTCGAACACACCAGCTCCATCGCCTGCGGATGCACCAGCGGCGACGCGATGGCCGCGCCCAGCGACAGCGCGAACCACAGCAGCATCCAGCGGCCGAGCAGGCCGCCGGTGCGCAGGGCGTGGCGAAGCGAAGTCATGGAGCGGCAATTATGGCGCGGCGGGCAGCAGGCAAGGGGCCTGGGCCGCGTTACATCGCCGCCAGAAAAACCCGTCGCACTTCGGAGGCGCCCCGAAGGCTGGGCTCGATGGTGCGCGTGAACCAGGAGGGATCGCCGCTCAGGAAGTGGGCATGCAGGTCGACAAAGCGCCCATGGCGCTGTGCCAGCGCTTCAATGATCGCGTTGACGCGACGGTGATTCGCCCGCGCGACGCGGGCCTCGACCCCCAGAAAATTGCGCGCGTCGTCGCCGAAGGTCGGGTCGTACACGCTGGCCATCAACATCGGGCGAATCGGCAGGCGCGTGAGGAAGGCGTCGAGCGTCCGCTCGAAGGCGCGCATGCCGGAGCCGGTGTCACTCGCGAGGCCGCGGATCAGGTCGTTGCCGCCAATCGTCAGCAACCCGACCGAAGGCTCCCGCGGGTGCAGCCCACGCGCCTGCGCGGCGAGGTCCTCGACCGTGGCGCCATCGACCGCCCGGTGCGCGAGCCGCACGGGGCCGCGAGACTGCAGGTCGTGCCGCTTGAATTCCGGAAACAGCCGGTCGTCGTTTTTCACCAGCAGCTGTCCAGGGTCGAGCCCTTCGGCGTTGTAGCGCGCGCAGTCGAGCACCGAGTCGCCGAAAGTATGGACGGTGAGCACGGGCTGACCAGGCCCCCGCCCTGCCGCTTCGCCTTGCACTGCCGCCGCCAGCGTCAGCACCGAGCAGCAGGCGGTCGCGACAAAGCGGCGCCGGTTGTCGCCCCTCCTCATTCCTTGCAGGACCGTCGGCGTCCTGCCGTCGAGCCCGCGCACCGCGTCGACGCGGTGGGTGCACGACGGCTTCGTTCGGCATGCGCCTGGCACGCGCGTCAAACGGCATAGAGGGCTTTTCATGACGGCTCCCGTGATCCGGCGGACTGACGCCGGGGCAACTCGCGTGCCGGCACGGATCGGCGGCGCCCGATTCGGGCACGCGCGGCTCGGCGCTCAGCGCGCCACGCCCAGCAGCCGCTCGAGCACCTGCGGCTGGCCGCGCAGCACGTCGGCGCGCTCGGCGTGGACGATGGTGCCGTGGTCGAGCACGACGGCGTCGTCCGAGATCGCCAAAATCGCTTGCGGGTGCTGCTCGACGACGATGGCCGCCAGCCCCTCGCCCTGCGTGATGCGGCGGATGGCGCGCAGCAGCTCCTC
>JAQGLP010000302.1 GCA_028292835.1 Variovorax sp. | reverse complement strand
CGAAGGCGGCCGCCTGGGCACCGAGGCCCTGGGCGATGCCCTGGACCGGGCATGCCACGCTCGCCTGGCGCCCCGCATGCGTCCCGTGCTCAACCTGACGGGCACCGTCATCCACACCAACCTCGGCCGCTCGGTGCTGGCCGACGAGGCCATCGCGCGGCTGGTGCACACGCTGGCGGGCCCCAGCAACCTCGAATACGACCTGGCCACGGGCGGACGCGGCGACCGCGACGACCTGGTCGAGTCGCTGCTGTGCGAAATCACCGGCGCCGAGGCCGCCACCGTGGTCAACAACAACGCCGCCGCCGTGCTGCTGACCCTCGCCGCGCTGGCGCGCGAACGCGAGGTGATCGTCTCGCGCGGCGAGCTGGTCGAGATCGGCGGCGCCTTCCGCATGCCCGACGTGATGGCCAGCGCCGGGGCGCACATGGTCGAGGTCGGTACCACCAACCGCACGCACCCCGCCGACTACGAGCGTGCCTTCAGTGCGCGCACCGGCCTGGTCCTGAAGGTGCACACCAGCAACTACGTGGTGCAGGGCTTCACCTCGGCGGTCGACGAGGCCGTGCTGGCGCCGATCGCCCACGCGCGCGGCGTGCCGCTCGCCACCGACCTGGGCAGCGGCTCGCTGATCGACCTGGCGGCGCACGGCCTGCCGCACGAGCCGATGCCGCAGCAGGCCCTCGCGGCGGGCTGTGACGTCGTCACGTTCTCGGGCGACAAGCTGCTGGGCGGGCCGCAGGCCGGCCTGATCGTCGGCACGCGCGAGGCGGTCGGCCGCATCCGCCGGTTTCCGCTGAAGCGGGCGCTGCGCGTGTCGAAGCTGCCGCTGGCGGCGCTCGAAGCCACGCTGCAGCTGTACCTGCAGCCCGAGCGCCTGACGCGCGACCTGCCGACGCTGCGCCACCTGACGCGGTCGCAGGGGGACATCCAGGCCCTGGCCGAGTCGCTCGCCCCGCGGCTGGCGCAGGCCGTCGCGCCGCGCTACACCGTCGACATCGTCGCGCTGAACAGCCAGATCGGCTCCGGCTCGCTGCCGGTCGACCGCCTGCCCTCGGCCGGCCTCGCGCTCGCGCCCGCGGGCACCCTCAGGAAGGGCCTCGGCAGCGCGCTGGAGGAGTTGGCGCGTGCCCTGCGTTCGCTGCCCTGCCCCATCATCGGGCGCATTTCGCAGGACCGCCTGCTGCTCGACCTGCGCTGCCTCGACAGCGCCGCGCCGCTGGCCGGGCAGCTGCCGGCCCTGCGCGAGGCGCTGGGCCTCGCACCGTTCGCATGATCGTCGGTACCGCCGGTCACATCGACCACGGCAAGACCACGCTGGTCGGCGCGCTGACCGGCGTCGACACCGACCGCCTGCCCGAGGAAAAGCGCCGCGGCATTTCCATCGCGCTCGGCTATGCCTACCTGACGACGCCCGATGGCGTCTCGCTCGGCTTCGTCGACGTGCCGGGCCACGAGCGGTTGCTGCACACCATGCTGGCCGGCGCCACCGGCATCGACCACGCCCTGCTGGTGGTGGCGGCCGACGACGGCGTGATGCCGCAGACGCGCGAGCACTTGGCCGTGGTCGCGCTGCTCGGCCTCGCGCGGGCCACCGTCGCCATCACCAAGATCGACCGCCTCGACGCCACGGTGCGCGAAGCACGGCTGGCCGAGGTGCGGGCGCAGGTCGAGGCGCTGCTGGCGCCGACATCGCTCGCCGGCGCGCCGGCGTTCGAGGTCTCGGCGCTCACCGGCGAGGGGATGGAGGCGCTGCGCCGCCACCTGGTCGAAGCGGCGCGCACGGTGCGCGCGCACGACGATGCCCTGGCCTTCCGGCTGGCCGTGGACCGTGCGTTCACGCTGCCGGGCGTCGGCACCGTGGTGACGGGCAGCGCCTACGGCGGCACGGTGCGGGTGGGGGACGAGCTGCTGCTGATGCCGGCCGGCCGACCGGTGCGCGTGCGCGGCCTGCATGCGCAGGACGTGCAGGTCGAGACGGCCCATGCCGGCCAGCGTTGCGCGCTGGCGCTGGCCGGCGTCGGCAAGGACGAGGTGCGGCGCGGCGACTGGGTGTGTGCGCCCGGCATCGCGCTGGCAAGCGTGCGCCTCGACGTGCAGCTGACGCTGTGGCGCGACGAGGCGCACGCGCTGCGCCCGGGCACCGTGGTGCACGTCCACCTCGGTGCCGGCGATGTGATGGGCTCCGTCGCGCTGCTCGACCGCGACACGCTGGCGCCCGGCGACACGGCGCTGGCGCAGCTGGTGCTGCGCGAGGCCGTGGGTGCCTGGCACGGCGACCGGGGCGTGCTGCGCGACGCCTCGGCCACGCGCACCCTCGCCGGCATCCGGGTGCTCGACCCCTTCGCGCCGGTGCGCTACCGTCGCACGGCCGAGCGCCTGCAGGCGCTCGCCGCCTGGGCACTGCCCGGACGCAACGCGGTAATTGGCGCCCTGCTGGCGGGCGCGCCGCTCGGAGTCGACCTGGACCGGCTGGTGCGCACGCTGGCCCTGTCCGGTGCGTCCGCGCTGCCACTGCCCGCCGATGCGCTGCGGCTGGACGCCGGCCGTCCGGAGGCCGCCGTGATCGCACCCGCGCACTTCGCGGCGCTGCAGCGGCAGACCGTCGAGCGGCTGGCCGGATTCCATCGCGACTGGCCCGACGAGGTCGGTCCCGACGCGCGCCGGCTCAAGCGCCTCGCCGCGCCGCGCGCGAGCGATGCCCTGTGGCGACAGACGCTCGCGGCGCTGCTGGCGCAGGGGGCCCTGCAGCGCAGCGCGACGTGGCTGCACCTGCCCTCGCATGCGGCGCGCCTGAGCGAAGCCGAGGAGCGGCTGGCGCAGAAGCTCCTGCCCGCCCTGCTCGACGGCGGCTTCGATCCGCCCTGGGTGCGCGATCTCGCCAGGGACTGTGGCGCGTCCGAGGCGGTGGTGCGCCAGACGCTCGCCAGCCTCGCGCGGCGCGGCGCGGTGTTCCAGGTCGTCAAGGACCTGTACTATCCTGCGGCCACCGTGGAGCGGCTCGCCGGGCTGGCGCGCGAGCGCCTGGCGCAGGCCGGCGGACTGCAGGCCGCGAGCTTCCGCGACGCGACCGGCCTCGGGCGCAAGCGCGCCATCCAGCTGCTGGAATTTTTCGACCGCATCGGCTACACGCGGCGGGTCAAGGAAAGCCACCTGATGCGGCCCGACACGGCGCTTTTCGGATTGCGCAGCGAACCTGCGCATTGAATGAACAAGGGGCGCTGTGCTGCCGGATCGCGGCGACGCGACCCAAGGATTGCCGTGTTCGCGGCTTGAGGGGAGGAAGCGTCCCTGGTGGGACGGCCGGGCTTCAAACCCGGTGGGTGGCGCCACGCGTCGCCGGGAGGGTTCGACTCCCTCTCCTCCCCGCCACCTGGGCCTGACCGCTCAAGCGCTGACGCGCAGCCCGGCCAGCGCCGCGCGACGGCGCTTTTTACAATGGCATGTTGCCGCGCGTTCACGCGGTCCTTCCCTCACCGGTCTCCCCTCATGAAAAACCCGATCCGACTGGCGCTTGCGCTGTCTCTCTCGTTCGCCGCCTTCGGCGCGTTCGCCCAGGCCACCGTGCTGCGCGTCTCCGCCATTCCGGACGAGGCGCCGACCGAGCTGCAGCGCAAGTTCACGCCGCTGGGCGATTACCTGAAAAAGGAAACGGGGCTGGACGTGCAGTTCACGCCCGTCACCGACTACGCCGCCGTGGTCGAGGGTCTGGCCACCAACAAGATCGACATGGCCTGGCTCGGCGGCTTCACCTTCGTGCAGGCGCGCATCCGCACGCACGGCGGCGCGACGCCAATCGTGCAGCGCGCCGAGGACGAGGTGTTCACCAGCAAGTTCATCGTTCCGACCGCGAGCACCGCCCGGACGCTGGCCGACCTGAAGGGCAAGACCTTCGCCTTCGGAGCGCCCTCCTCGACCTCGGGTAGCCTGATGCCGCGCTACTACCTGCTGCAGGCCGGCATCGATCCCGAGAAAGATTTCAAGACGGTCGCGTTCTCGGGCGCGCACGACGCCACGGTGGCCTTCGTCGCGGCCTCGCGCGCCGAGGCAGGCGTGCTCAACGCGTCGGTCTGGGAGAAGCTGAGCGAAGCCCGCAACCCCAACGCCGCCAAGGTGCGCGTGCTGGCCACCACCCCCACCTACCACGACTACAACTGGACGGTGCGCCCCGGCCTCGATCCCGCCCTGACCCAAAAGCTGACCCAGGCCTTCCTGAAGCTGGACCCGGCCAACCCGGCCCACAAGGAAATCATGGACCTGCAGCGCGCCAGCAGGTTCGTGCCCACGAAGTCGTCGAACTACGACGGCATCGAGGCTGCGGCCAAGTCGGCCGGCTTGGTCAAATGACGCCCGGGAGCCACCCGGCGTGAGCTTCGCGCTCGACGGCGTCGGCTTGGCGCACCCCAACGGCCAGCGGGCGCTGCAGGGCGTGTCGCTGGCGGCGGGCGCGGGCGAGCGGCTTGCCGTCGTCGGGCCGTCCGGCGCGGGCAAGACGACGTTGCTGCGGGTGCTGGGCGCCGGGATGCGACCGGGCGCAGGCCAGGTGCGACTGCTCGATGCCGACCCGTGGCGGCTGGGTGCGCCGGCGTTGCGCCGGCTGCGCGCGCGCATCGGCACCGTGCACCAGGGGCCGCCGATCGCGCCGCGGCTGCGCGTGGTCACGGCCGTGCTGGCGGGCCGTCTCGGCCAGTGGTCGACCGCGCGCGCGCTCGGCTCGCTGCTCTACCCGGCCGACATCGAAGGGGCGCGCGAGGTGCTGGCGCGGCTGGCGCTCGACGACCGGCTGTTCGACCGCTGCGACCGCCTCTCCGGCGGGCAGCTGCAGCGCGTGGGCATCGCCCGCGCGCTGTACCAGCGTCCGGCCCTGCTGCTGGCCGACGAGCCCGTCTCGGCGCTCGATCCGACGCTGGCCGACGCGGCGGTCGGCCAGCTGGTGGCGCAGAGCGAATCGACCGGCGCCACGCTGGTCGCCTCGCTGCACGCGGTCGATCTGGCGCTGCGCTGGTTCCCGCGTATCGTGGGGCTGCGCGACGGGCGCGTGGCCTTCGACCGCCGCGCCGACCAAGTCACCGAAGACATGCTGCTCGCGCTCTACGCGAGCGAGGGCGGCGGGCTGCCGACCCAGGGTGGGCCACTGGCTTTCTCCAGCCCGTCGGCGGCCCTCGCGCCGCAGCGCCCTTTCCTGTCCTCGGACTGCCGGTGAGCGCGCACGACCTGTCCGCCGCGCGGCTGGAGGCACCGCGGCACGATCCGGCGGCGCGGCGGCGCATCGGGTGGCTCCTGGTGGCGCTGGCCGTCGCATGGCCGATGCTGGTGCTGGCCGAATTCAATCCCTGGGCACTGTTCACGAGCGGCAACCTCGCCGTGATCGGCGACTTTCTCGCGGGCTTCTTGCCGCCCGCAGCTTCGACAGCGTTCCTGGCGCTGCTGGCGCGTGCCACGCTCGAGACGCTGGCGATGGCCACCGCCGGCACTGCGCTGGCCTTCCTGATCGCCGTGCCCCTGGCCTTTGCGACCACGCGCGCGCTGTCGGTGTCGCGCTTGGGCCCGGGGCCGGGCCGGGTGCGGGCGCTGGTCGTCCGCCAGACCGCGCGCGCGCTGCTGATGGCGCTGCGGGCGGTCCCGGAAATCGTCTGGGCGCTCCTCTTTGTGCGCGCGCTCGGCCTTGGTCCGGGGGCGGGCGTGCTGGCGCTGGCCCTCACCTACGGCGGCATGCTCGGCAAGGTGTACGCCGAAATTCTGGAGTCCACCGAGACGCGGCCCGCGCGCGCGTTGCTCGAAGCCGGCAGCGGCCGCATCGCCGCGCTGCTCTACGGCCTGCTGCCCCACACCGCGCAAGAGCTGGCCTCGTACACCGTCTACCGCTGGGAATGCGCCGTGCGCGCCTCGGTCGTGATGGGCTTCGTCGGCGCCGGGGGCCTGGGGCAGCTGATGGACCAGTCCATGAAGATGCTCAACGGCGGCGAGGCCAGCAGCATCCTGCTGGTGTTCCTCGTCCTGGTGTTGCTGGCGGATGCCTTGAGCAACGCATTGCGCAGGCTGCTGGCATGACGGCGAAAAAACCAGGCGCCCTGTCCCTGCAGGCGGCCGCACCCGGGCCGCCGCCGCCCTGCCTGCGCTGCCTCGCGGTCGTTCTGCTGATCCTGGCCGCGGTCGGCGCGAGCTTTGCCTACCTCGCCATCGACTACCGGGCGCTCGGCTCGGCCGGGTCGCTGCGGCTCATGGGTCGTTTCGTCGCCGAGTTCTTCCCGCCGGACCTCTCGGGCGGCTTCCTGTCCAGGGTGGGCTGGGGCGCGCTGCAGACGCTGGCGGTGTCGGCGCTGGGCAGCCTGCTGGCCGCCGGCGC
>JAQGLP010000282.1 GCA_028292835.1 Variovorax sp. | reverse complement strand
CGCACGCGCGCCGGCCTGGTGCTGCGCTCGGTCGGCGAATCGCCCGACTCCGCGCATGCGCTGGGCTATCCGGTGCGGCGCATCCGCCTCGCGGCGGTGATCGCGGGCGGTGCGCTGTGCGGGTTGTCGGGCGCCTACCTCTCGACCGTCTACACGCCGCTGTGGGTCGAGGGCATGACGGCCGGGCGCGGCTGGATCGCCCTGGCGCTGACCACCTTCGCCACCTGGCGGCCGGTGCGCGTGCTGCTGGGCGCCTACCTGTTCGGCGGCGTCTCGATGCTGGGGTTCCACCTGCAGAGCAGCGGCGTCAACGTGCCCAGCCAGTTCCTGAGCATGCTGCAGTACATCGCGCCGATCGTGGTGCTGGCGCTGATCTCGCGCAACCCGGCGTTCATCCGCGCCAACATGCCGGCGTCCATCGGGAAACCGTTCTACCCCGGCTCATAATCGCGTTTCTTTTTGTTTCGTTGCCAATGCCCTTGGAGAATTCCCGACCATGACCGATCTGAACAAGCGTTCCCTGCTCAAGCTGGCTGCCGTTTCCGCGGCCGCTGCGGCTGTCCTGATGGGCTGCGGCAAGAAGGAGGAGGCGGCCGCGCCTGCCGCCCCGGCATCGACGCCGGCGGCCACCGTCCCCGCGGCCGCAACGCCGCTGAAGATCGCCTTCGCCTACATCGGCCCGGTGGGCGACGGCGGCTGGAGCTTCGCGCATGACAACGCGCGCAAGGCGGTCCAGCAGCAGTTCGGCGACAAGATCCAGACCAGCTTCGTCGAGAGCGTGCCCGAGTCGGCCGATGCCGAACGCGTGTTCCGCGACCTCGTGAGCCAGGGCAACAAGCTGGTCTTCGGCACCTCCTTCGGCTACATGGAGCCGATCCTCAAGGTGGCGAACGAGACCAAGGACGTGAAGTTCGAGCACGCGACCGGCTACAAGACCGCCGAGAACCTGCGCACCTACGACAGCCGCACCTACGAGGGTGCGTACCTGGCCGGCGTGGTGGCGGGCGGCATGACCAAGAGCAACGTCCTGGGCGTGGTGGGTTCGGTGCCGATTCCCGAGGTGCTGCGCAACCTGAACAGCTTCACGCTCGGCGCGCAGTCGGTCAACCCGAAGATCACGACCAAGGTGGTGTGGGTCAACGAGTGGTTCAGCCCACCCAAGGAAACCGAGGCCGCCACCGCGCTCATCAACGGCGGCGCCGACGTGCTGTTCCAGAACACCGATTCGCCGGCGGTGCTCAAGACCGCGCAGGAAAAAGGCAAGCGCGCCTTCGGCTGGGACTCCGACATGACCGCCTACGGCCCGAAGGCGCACCTGGGATCCTCCATCATCAACTGGGCGCCGTACTACACCAAGACCGTGCAGGACATGCTCGACGGCAAGTGGACCACCGGCCAGAGCTGGTGGGGCGTCAAGGAAGGCGCGATCGACCTGGTTTCGATCGCCGACGACGTGCCGGCCGACATCAAGGCCAAGGTCGAGGAGGCTAAAAAGGGCCTGAAGGACGGCAGCTTCTCGATCTGGAAGGGCCCGATCCTGGACCAGGACGGCAAGGAAGTGGTGGCCAAGGATGCCGTGGCCGACGATAAGTTTCTGAGGGCCGTCAATTTCTACGTCAAGGGCGTCGAGGGCAAGGTTCCCGGGAAGAATTAACTCGTCCCCCAGGCTGCGCGGCACTTCGTGTCCACTTCGCCAACCTCCGGCCGGGGGCAACACCAGCGGGCCGGCAGAGCCGGTCCCGCGGTGTTTTTTGAAGGAGACAGGGGCCTGCCGGACGCTGTATCGCGAAGGGTCGCTGTTGGCGGCCCTTCGCCTGTTTTGGAGTCATCGCGATGAACGTCAAGCCCGTTTCCGCCGAGCGCCTGCCGGCCCTGCTGCGCGCCATGCCCAAGGCCGAGCTGCACATGCACATCGAGGGCTCGCTGGAGCCCGAGCTGATCTTCGCGCTGGCCGGGCGCAACGGCGTGGCGCTGCCCTACGCGAGCGTGGAGGAGTTGCGCCGCGCCTACGCCTTCACCAACCTGCAGAGCTTCCTGGACATCTACTACGCCGGCGCCAGCGTGCTGCTGCGCGAGCAGGATTTCTACGACATGGCGTGGGCCTACCTGGAGCGCGCCGCCGCCGACAACGTGGTGCGCGCCGAGATGTTCTTCGACCCGCAGACGCACACGGCGCGCGGCGTGGCGATGCGGACCGTCATCGACGGCCTGCACCGCGCCTGCGTCGACGCGGAGAAAAAGCTCGGCGTCAGTGCGGCGCTGATCATGTGCTTCCTGCGCCACCTGAGCGAAGAGGAAGCTTTCGAGACGCTGGAGGCGGCGCTGC
The DNA here is from genome assembly GCA_028292835.1 of Variovorax sp. Lineage (GTDB taxonomy): Bacteria > Pseudomonadota > Gammaproteobacteria > Burkholderiales > Burkholderiaceae_C > Variovorax. The sequence continues at coordinate 433 of JAQGLP010000282.1, read as the reverse complement.
CGTTTCGCGACAAGTTCATCGGCGTCGGCCTCGATTCGGGCGAGGTCGGCCATCCGCCGGAGAAATTCGCGCGCGTGTTCGCGCGCTGCCGCGGGCTGGGCCTGCACCTCGTCGCGCACGCGGGGGAGGAGGGGCCGCCGGCCTACGTGTGGAGCGCGCTCGACGTGCTGAAGGTCGAGCGCATCGACCATGGCGTGCAGAGCAGCAAGGACGACGCGCTGATGCGGCGCCTGGCGCAGGACCGCATCCCGCTCACCGTGTGCCCGCTGTCGAACCTGAAGCTGTGCGTGTTTCCGGACCTGGCGCAGCACAACCTCGGCGCGCTGCTCGACGCCGGCCTGGTCGCGACCGTGAATTCGGACGACCCCGCCTACTTCGGCGGCTATGTCAACGACAACTTCGCGCAGACCTTCGCCGCGACCGGGCTTACGTC
>JAQGLP010000182.1 GCA_028292835.1 Variovorax sp. | reverse complement strand
CCCTCTTCGAGCGCCGTTTCCAGCTCCTTCACGAAGAGGCCCTTGCCGCCGACCTTGCTGAGCGAGCGGTCCAGGATCTGGTCGCCGCGGGTGGTCATGCCCAGCAGCGCGACGGCGTGGCCGCGCGCCTCCAGCAGGGCCTTGACGTGCTCGGCCTGCCACAGGGCGAGGCGGCTCTCGCGCGTCGCGATCACGATGTTGCTCAAGGGTGTTTCCGGGTAGGTGGACAGCCTCGGAATGCTAGCATCCCCGCGGCGCAGCAACCCGCTGCCGTCCCGAGGAGGAGCCCCTGTGAAGAGCACCCGAAGCCCGGCCGCCGCAGCGCGCGGCAACGCCGTCAACAGCGATGCCGACCAGCCGCTGATCGACGACATCCGCCTGCTCGGGCGCATTCTCGGCGAGGTGATCCGCGAGCAGGAGGGGGAAGCCAGCTACGCGCTGGTCGAGCAGATCCGCTCCCTGTCGGTGGCGTTTCGCCGCGACGCGGACCGCGCCGCCGACCGCGCGCTCAAGAAGCTGCTCAAGGGCCTGAGCGCGGCCGAGACGGTGCGCGTGATCCGCGCCTTCACCTACTTCAGTCACCTCGCCAACCTGGCCGAGGACCGCCACCGGATCCGCCGCCACACCGAGGCCGAGCGCGCCGGCCTGCGCGAGGACGGCGGCCTGGAGACGGCGCTGGCGCGCCTGCGCGAGGCCGGCGTCGGCGCCGAGCAGGTGGTCGGCATGCTGGCGGGCAGTTGCGTCTCGCCGGTGCTTACGGCGCACCCGACCGAGGTCCAGCGAAAAAGCATCCTGGACGCCGAGCGCGACATCGCGCAGCTGCTGGCGGCGCGCGACGATCTCCGGCAGCGCCAGCAGAATTTCAGCGGCCGTCCCGATGCGCTGACGCCGCTGGAGCTCGCCGACAACGAGCGCGGCATGCGTACCCGCGTCACGCAGCTGTGGCAGACCCGGCTGCTGCGCTTTTCCACGCTCACGGTGGCCGACGAGATCGAGAATGCGCTGAGCTACTACGACGCCACCTTCCTGCGGGAGATTCCTGCCGTCTATGCCGACCTCGAAAGGGGGCTCGCCACGGACGGCGTCGCGCCCGCCGTCGCGCCCTTCCTGCGCATGGGCCAGTGGATCGGCGGCGACCGCGACGGCAACCCGAACGTGAGCGCGCAGACGCTGGGCTACGCGCTGCGCCGCCAGTGCGAGGTGGCGCTGCGCCACTACCTCACCGAGGTGCACTACCTGGGCGGCGAACTGTCGCTGTCGGCCATGCTGGTCGAGGTCACGCCCGCGATGCAGGCGCTGGCCGAGCGCTCGCCCGATACCAGCGAACACCGGCGCGACGAACCCTACCGGCGCGCCCTGACCGGCATCTACGCGCGGCTGGCCGCCACGCTGCTCGAGCTGACCGGCGGCGAGGCGGCGCGCCATGCGGTCGCGCCGCAGGACCCGTACCCCGACGCCAGGGAGTTCCTGGCCGACCTGCGCACCCTGGAACAGTCCTTGTGCGCCGAGCACGGGGCGGCACTGGTCGCGCCCCGCCTGGCGCCCCTGGTGCGCGCGGTCGAGGTCTTCGGCTTCCACCTGGCCACCGTCGACCTGCGCCAGAGTTCCGACAAGCACGAGGCCGTGGTGGCCGAGCTGCTGGCGCAGGCGCGCGTCGAGGCCGACTACAGCGCGCTCGACGAGGACGCCAGGCAGGCGCTGCTGCTCCGGCTGCTCGACGATGCCCGGCCGCTGCGCGTGCCCGACGCCGACTACTCGGCGCTCGCCACCGGCGAGCTCGCGATCTTCGCGGCGGCCCGCACGGCGCGCGCGCGCTTCGGCGACGCGGCGATCCGCCAGTACATCATCAGCCACACCGAGACGGTCAGCGACCTGCTGGAAGCCCTGCTGCTGCAAAAGGAGGTCGGCCTGCTGCGCGGCACGCTGGGGAGCGCGGACGCGCCCGGCGACGCGCGCTGCGACCTCATCACGGTGCCGCTGTTCGAGACCATCGACGACCTGCGCCAGGCCGCGCCCATCATGCGGGCGTTCTACGCGCTGCCCGGCATCGGCGCCATGGTGCGGCGCTCGGGCGCGCTGCAGGAGGTGATGCTGGGCTACAGCGACAGCAACAAGGACGGCGGGATCTTCACCAGCAACTGGGAGCTGTACCGCGCGGGCCTGGCGCGGGCGGCACTGTTCGACGAACTGGGGGCCGCCTCGCCGCGCGGCGAGGCGGTGCGGCTGCGCATGTTCCACGGCCGCGGCGGCACGGTCGGGCGCGGCGGCGGCCCGAGCTACCAGGCCATCCTGGCGCAGCCGCCCGGCACGGTGCGCGGCCAGATCCGCCTGACCGAGCAGGGCGAGGTGATCGCCTCCAAGTACGCCAACCGCCGGATCGGGCGGCGCAACCTCGAGACGCTGGTGGCGGCCACGCTCGAGGCCACCCTGCTGCCGCCAGCGAAAAACGCGCCGGCGCCCTTCCTCGATGCGGCGGCGGAACTCTCCGCCGCCAGTATGGCCGCGTACCGCCACCTGGTGTACGAGACGCCCGGCTTCGGCGATTACTTCTTCAGTGCCACGCCGATCCGCGAGATCGCCGAGCTCAACATCGGTTCGCGTCCGGCCTCGCGCAATCCGAGCCGCAGGATCGAGGACCTGCGCGCGGTGCCGTGGAGCTTCAGCTGGGGCCAGTGCCGCCTCACGTTGCCGGGCTGGTACGGTTTCGGCTCTGCGGTCGAGCAGTTCCTGGGAAACGGCAAGGCTGACGAGGACGGCGGCGACCGCGAGCGCCGCGAGCAGCTGCTGCGGCGCATGTACGCACGCTGGCCCTTTTTTCGCACGCTCCTGTCCAACATGGACATGGTGCTCGCCAAGAGCGACCTGGCGCTGGCGTCGCGCTACGCCGAACTGGTGGCCGACGCGCGCCTGCGCCGCAAGGTGTTCTCCATGATCGAGGCCGAGTGGCACCGCACCTCGGCGGCGCTCACGCTGATCACCGGCGCCGGGCAAAGGCTCGCGGACAACGCCGAGATGCAGCGCTCGGTCCAGCACCGGTTTCCCTACATCGATCCGCTGCATCATCTGCAGGTGGAACTGATGCGGCGCTACCGTGCCGGAGAGCACGACGAGCGGTTGCAACGCGGAATTCACATGTCGATCAACGGCATCGCGGCCGGGTTGCGCAACACCGGCTGAGGCGGTCAGGCCCTGGGCCTGTTTCCATTGGGCGCTGGCTCCTACAAGAACACCGGACACGGCCATCGCACGCTGCCGTAACGAGGAGTTACCCTGTAGCGAGCCTGGACGCTGCAATCGCGCAGTCGACCAAGGCTGCCACACGGATGATTGCCATGTCTTTTCGCTTCCCTCTCGTTTCTGCGCCCGGCGTGGGCTCCACCGATTCGCACGCCGAGTTCGTCTACACCGACATCGTCGCGCTGGCCGACCACATGAGCCGCTGCGCCGACGCGCACGATGGGCTGTTCGCACTGCGCAGCGGACTGCAGAAAATGCATGGCATGGCCGCCGGCCGCATCGTGACGATGGGCTTCCTGGCGCTGGCGCTGGCGGTGTCGGGTATCGCTCTTCTCAGCGTTGCATAACGCGTGGGCGCCGAAGTCCTCGACCGTCTCGATTCGCTCAGCAACTACGCACAAAGCCTATTCGACTCCCCTCACCAACCGATTGAAGCGCCGATTCGCGCCGAGCTGTTCGGTCGCCAGCGCTTCGAGCAGCATGGCCGCAGCCTGGCGCGGGCGCAGGGGACCGGGCCCGGGGGCCGTGGTGGCACACAGGCGCGTTTTTTCCCGCGCGTCGACGCCAACCTCGAATCGCTGCGGCGCGCCTTCGACTATCTGGCGCTCACTTCGCAAAGCGAGCACTACGTGGCGCCGGCGGCCGAATGGCTGCTCGACAATTTCCATCTGATCGAAGCGCAGCTCCAGCAGATCCGCGTCGGCATGCCGCGCAGCTACTACCAGCGCCTGCCCAAGCTGGCGACGCAGCCACTGGCCGGGCTGCCGCGCGTCTATGGCATCGCCTGGGCCTACGTGGCGCACACCGACAGCGTGCTGAACGCCGAGCTGTTCATGGCCTTTCTCGACGCCTACCAGGAGGTCGACCAGCTCACGCTCGGCGAACTCTGGGCCCTGCCGACCACGCTGCGCGTGGTTCTGCTGGAAAACCTGCGGCGCGTGGCCGAGAGCATCGCCGCCGTCAAGGTGGCGCGCGAGGTGGCGCACGCCGCCTGGGATGCGGCGGCGACCCTGTCCGAGACGGATCTGGACGCGCTCTACCGCGCCATGCAAAGCCGTGGCCTGCAGGACGGCTACCTCACGCAGCTGTGGCTGCGGCTGCCGGTCGAGCGCAACGAGGCCGGCCCGGCACTCGCCCGCTGGACCGAGCGGCACTGCCCCAACGGGCCCGGCCTGATCGGCGAGGCGCAGGCCGGCGAGGCCGCAGCCAACCTGAGCATCGGCAACATCGTCACCACGCTGCGCATGATCGGGCAGGTCGATTGGGCCGACCTGATCGAACCCGTGAGTTGCTCGCTGCGCGTGCTGCGCCGACTGCCGAGCTTCGGGCGCGAAAGCGAAAGCACGCGCCAGCGCATCACCCACGCCATGGAGCGGGTGGCGCGCCTCAGCGGCCGCTCCGAATGCGAGGTTGCCCAGGCGGTCGTGCGGCAGGCCCTGGCGACCTCAGCCTCGCCCCACGGCGATGCCGACCGGCTTGCCGACGGGTGCGCCGAAGCCACTGCCGGGTACTACCTGATCGGCGCGGGCCAGGCCGCGCTGGCAGCGGTGCTCGAGCCGAGCGCCCTGGAACAGGGACAGGGCGCGGCGTCCACGAGGATCGGGCGGGACCGCATGGCATGGCGCTTGCCGCTCTATTTATTCGCCGTCTGGGGCAGCACGGCGGGCGTGCTGGCGTTGGCGGTGCAGGCCCTGCATCGCCGGGGCTGGATCGATCCGGCGACCGGCATGACGTGGATGACCCTGATGGCGCTGGCGCTGATGCTGCTGCCACTGTCGGAAGCCGTGATGGCGCTGATTCACCGCATGCTGGCCGAGTCGACACGCGTGCAGTCGCTGCCACGCCTTGACTTCGCGGACGGCATTCCCGAGCCGCACCGCGTGCTGGTGGTCATTCCGGCGCTGCTGACCTCGCCCGCCGCCACGGCGGCGCTGGCCCGTCGGCTGGAGCTGCACTGGCTGGCCAACCGCGAGGACGCCGCGCAGTTCGCGCTGCTGACCGACTGGGGCGACGCCGCGCAGGTCTCGCTGCCCGGCGACGGCGCCCTGCTGTCCGATGCGGCCGGGCACATCGGGTCGCTCAATGGGCGCTACCCGGTGCCCGAGGGCGAGGCGCCGCGCTTCGTGCTGCTGCACCGTCCGCGCACTTGGTGCGAGACCGAACAACGCTGGATGGGTTGGGAGCGCAAGCGCGGCAAGCTCGAAATGCTGCT
>JAQGLP010000161.1 GCA_028292835.1 Variovorax sp. | reverse complement strand
CGATGTTGGTGACCTTCGATGCCAAGCACCGCCAACTGGTGCTGCAGCGCGTCGGCGGCTTCCAGGAAAGCCCTGACAAATCGCTGCAGTTGTGGGCGCTGCCGCCCGGCGGCACCCCCCGCTCGCTCGGCGTGCTGGGCCGCGAGCCGGGCGTGCGCATGACAGCGGCGCCGTCCGAGGTGCAGGTGCCCGCCCTGGCCATCACGCTGGAGCCCAAGGGCGGCGTGCCGCCCGGCAGCCCGGCGACCGGCCCGATACTCTTCAAGGGCGCGTTGATCCCGAAAACGATGTAGCCCATGGCCGGGGAATTCGACGACTCGATCTTGCAGGCGCGTCCGCCACGGCGGTCCCGCCCCTCCCGGGCCCCGCGCGCCTGGGTGCTTTGCGCTGTGCTGTGGGCTTCGTTTGGCGCACTGGCGCAGACCCCGTCCGCGCGCTGGCGCACGGAACTCGCCGCCTTCGAGCGTGCCGACCGGGAGCAGCCGCCCGCCGGCGGTGGCGTGCTGTTCGTTGGCAGCTCGACCGTGCGGCTCTGGCCGCACCTTGCGCAAGACTTTCCACAGTGGCCGGCCGTCGTCAACCGCGGCTTCGGCGGCTCGACGCTGTCCGACTGCAGCGGGCTGGCGCACGAGCTGGTGGGACGCCACCGTCCACGGCAGGTGGTGGTCTACGCGGGCGATAACGACCTGGCCGAGGGCCAGACGCCGACCCAGGTGCTGGAGAGCTTCCTGCGTTTCGAAGCCGCCCTGCGCGCCGAGCTGCCGGAGGCGGACATCGCCTTCGTCTCGATCAAGCCGAGCCCGTCGCGCGAGTCACTCCTGGAGGCCGTGCGCCGCACCAACCGGCTGATCGCGGCGGCCATCTACACGCTGCCGCGCACCCGCTATATCGACGTGTTCACGTCGATGCTCGACGACGCGGGCCGTCCGCGCCCCGAGCTGTTCCGCGCGGACCGGCTGCACATGAACGAAGACGGCTACCGGCTCTGGCGCTCGGTCATCGCCTCGCAGCTGGCGCCGCCCGCCACGGCGGCGGCCGGTGCGGGGCCGCGCTCCAGCCACAGCGTGAGTCGCGCCATGCCGTAGAGCGCGCCGAAGACGGCCGCCAGCAGCAGGCCGTCGCCCCACCAGGGGCGGGCCAGCTGGTTGTCGCCAAAGACCGCCAGCACCAGAAGCACGGCGACCAGATGCGCGCAGAACACCGGCAGCGACGCCGAGCCCATCGCTTCCAGCCAGTGCTGGCGCGGCAGGCGCCGCGCCAGCACTGGCCCGAAGCGGATCGCCAAAATGCCGAGCGCCAACAGGTTGACGAGGCGCAACGGGCCGAGCTGCCATTTGTCGAACAGCAGGTTGAGCTCGACGTCGCCGCCGAACGGCGCCTGCCCGTGCAGGCCTTCGTGGCGCCAGTGGAAGCCGTACAGCGCCACCGCCATGGCCACCGTCAGGACCCAGCGCGGAAAGACGAACGACCGCGCGCCGGGAGCATGGCGGCTGGCGCCCATCCACAGGCCGACCAGCCACAGGAACTGCCAGCTGAAGGTGTTGAAGGACCCCATCTCATGGAACGGCACCGGCAGTCCGGTGAGCGCCACGGCCGCGCCGTAGACCCAGCCGCTCAGTCCGAACTGCGACAGCCCCCACAACAGCACGCTGGCGCCCACGATGCCCGCCCAGCCGTGGCGCAGCGCGAACGCCAGCACCCAGGGGCTCAGCAGCATGAAGAGCACGTACATCGGCAGGATGTCGAGCAGCGGTGGCTCGTACACCAGCAGCAGGCTGGCCAGGAACGCCGCATGCGGCTCGCGCAGGTAGTAGGACGCCAAGTCCTTTACCGCCGCCTGGTCGATGCGCAGGCCGATCGCCGTCACCACCGTGAAGAGAAAGAGCAGCGTCGCCGCCTGGCTCATGTAGACCTTGAGCGCGCGCTGTCGAAAGGCGCGCTGCATCGCCGCGATACCGTCGCGCCAGGCCCGCCGCCCATACACCAGCCCGGCCATGTAGGCCGACAGCAGCACGAAGCCCTCGGCCGCCGAGACGAAGCCCAGGGGCTGGCCGAGCGGATCGGTCAGGCGCGTCGGCAGGTGGGTCAGGGTCATCAGGACGAGCATTAGCCCGCGCAGGGCATCGATTTCCCAGTGGCGCTTCATCGTGAAAAAAGGAGAAAAACAGCGAGAAAAAAAAGAGCGTGAAACGCCGCAGGCCCGGAGCATAGGTGAAACCCTGCCGGCGAACGCCACTTCAGCCCCGCTTAAGCCGTCCGGGGACAATGGCGCGAGACTCCTTTTTTTCGCTTTCCATTCGCCATGCGCCTGCTTCTTGTCGAAGACGACCCGATGATCGGCGAAGCGCTGCTCGATGTGCTGCGCGCCGAGCATTACGCTGTGGACTGGGTGCGCGACGGCGAGATGGCCGACACCGCCCTGCGCACGCAGCGCTACGACTTGATGCTGCTCGACCTCGGGCTGCCGCGGCGCGACGGCCTCGACGTGCTGCGCGCCCTGCGCACGCGGCGCGACGGCGTGCCGGTGCTGGTCGCGACGGCGCGCGACGCCGTTCAC
>JAQGLP010000564.1 GCA_028292835.1 Variovorax sp. | reverse complement strand
ACCCGGGGATAGCCGGTGTTGAGCACCTGGAATCCGCGGTCGACGAGGAAGCCGTCAACCCGCTCGGTCGCCAGCCGGCCACCGGCGTGCCGGGCGGCGTCGACCACGTGCACGTCGCGCCCGGCATCGGCCAGGCGGGTGGCCGCGGACAGACCGGCCAACCCGGCGCCGACGACGACGACCTCGGCACGGGGTGGGAGCGGCATGGCCCGAACCTAGACGTCCCGCACCCCCGGCACCGTCGCGTGCCCTGGCCTGTGGAGGACGGTGCGGCCTGTGGACGGCGCCGGCACCGCTCGGGTCGTCCGCCCTACCGTCCCGGCATGCCCGTCGACCCAGCCTCCCAACCCGTCCCGGTGGTGCCCGGCTACGTGCTCGAGCACCTGCTCGGCCGAGGTGGCTCCGGCCAGGTCTGGCGCGCCCACCCGCGCGGCGGGGGCGATCCCGTCGCGGTGAAGGTGCTCGTCCGCGGCGACCCCGAACGCCAGGTCCGGGAAGCGGCGATGCTCGCCGAGCTCGACCACCCGCACCTCGTCCGCCTGCAGCGGGTGGTGCGCCGCGAGATCCGCGGCGGACCCGCCGAGGTGGCCCTGGTGCTGGATCTGCTGGCCGGCGGCAGTCTCGCCGGGCTGCTGACCCGCCGTGGCCGACTGCGCCCGGGGGAGGTGGTCACCACCGTCGCACCGGTGGCGGCGGCCCTGGCGCAGGCCCACGAACGCGGAGTCGTGCACGGTGACCTGTCCCCGGGAAACATCGTCTTCACCGCGGAGGGGCGGCCGGTGCTCACCGACCTGGGTACCGCCCGGCTCGTCGGCGACGTCGGTCGTGCCGAGGTGACCCCGGCCTACGTCGATCCGGTGGTGGCCCGGGGCGGCGCGCCCGGTCCCGCGTCGGACGTCTTCGGCGTGGCCGCTGCCGCGTTCCACGCGCTCACGGGTATCGCGCCCTGGAACGCCGCCGACCCGGCCGGGACGCTGGGCGTGGCCGCGCGTGGGGAGGTGCCCGATCTCGCGTTGCTCGCTCCTCAGGCGCCGGCGGAGCTGGTCCGGGTGATCGCACGGGGACTGTCGCTGGAACCCCACCTGCGGGGGTCTGCGGCCGCGTTCGCACTCGACCTCCGGCACGCCTGCCCACCCGAGCCGGTGCGCCTGCCCGTCGAGGGCGTCCCGGACGGGGTCCTGGGGGAGACCGGTCGTGGGCCGCGCACGGAGCTGACCCATCAACTCGGTGAAAGCCGACCCCGCGGCGCACACGCCTGGCCCGCGGCGGCCGGTCGCTGGGCCCGCTGGCGGGCTGGCCTGGTGCGGCCGGGAACCGGCGGGGCGGAGGGTCGGCGATTACTCCCCGCCGAGGAGATGCGTCCGCTGCTCCGCGGGCTGACGGCGTCCGCTGCCGCCCTCGTGCTCCTCGCCGGAGCGCTGGCCGGAGCGGTCTGGCTCGGCGCGAGCTGGGGCGGGGACGACGTGGGCGCGGTACCGGCGGCGGAGACGGTGAGGGCACCGGCCGTCTCAGCTCCGCGGTCGTCCACCGGGCCGTCCCCATCCCCTTCAGCGTCGCCGGCGCCGTCCACGGCACCGGAATCGGCGAGCGCGGCCGACGGGCAGGGGAAACCCTCCGGGGGACCGACCGTCGACCCGGGCGGTGCCGACCCGGGCGATGCCGACCCGGGCGATGCGGCGGCGCGGGTGGATAAGCCGGCGGACGTGGAGGCGCCGGCGGACGTGGACGGCTGGGCAGCCCTCCTGGGCCAGCTGTACGCGCGCCGTGCGGGCGCCTACGTGACGGCCGATCCCAGCCGGCTGGAGGAGGTGTACACGCCCGACAGCGACCTGCTGGGTCGGGATCGGGACCAGATAACGGCCCTCGCCACCGCCGGGCTGACGGTCTCCGACTTCACCCCGACCGTGCGCCAGGTGACGTCCGCGGCGGGAGACGGCCGCACGGTTGTCCTCGACCTGGTGGACGAGGTCCCGGCCTACCGGGTCGTGCCCGCCGGCGGTGGCGCGCCCGCCGGGGAGGTCGCCGGTCGGGGGCCTGCCCGGGTCCGGATGACGCTGGCCCGGACGCCCGACGGGTGGCGGATAGCGGCCGCCACGCTCGGCAGCTGAACAGGGTGGCCGGCCCGTTGCGCTGCCGTATGTGGGAGACGCCTGGGGCGCGACGACGTGCGCAGCCGGGCGATCAGCGCTCGCTCAGCGCCGCGCGGAGTCCGGCCTCGAGATCCCGGTGGGTGTGCTGGAAACCCGCCGCGGTCAGGGCTGCGGGCACGGCGCGTTGGCCGGCGAGGACTCCCACCCGGGCGAACTCGCCGAGCACGGCCCACAGCGCGGGAGCGGGCACCGGCAGGACCGCGGGCCGGGAGAGGATCCGGGCGAGGGTCGCGGTGAACTCCGCGTTGGTCACCGGTGTCGGGGCGCTGAGGTTCACGGGGCCCGACACCGGCGCGGTGAGCAGGAATCGGATCGCGTCGACCTCATCGGTCAGGCTGATCCAGGGCATGTACTGCCGGCCGGAACCGAGCCGGCCACCCAGCCCGAGCCGGAACAGCGGGAGCATGCGGCCCAGCAGCCCACCGGGACCGAGGACCAGCCCGGTCCGCAGCGTGACCACCCGGGCCCCGTCGGCGACCGCTGGAGCGGTGGCTGCCTCCCAGGCGAGGCAGACCTGCGCCAGGAAGTCGTCCCCGGCCGGCGCCGACTCCTCGACGACCCGGTCGCCGGTGTCCCCGTACCAGCCGACCGCCGACCCCGACAGCAGCACCCGTTCCCGGCCCGGATCCGCCACGGCCGCAGCGGCGATCGCCTGGCTGATCGTGGCCGTGCCGTCGACCCGGCTGTCGAGCACCTGCTTCTTGTGCTTGGCGGTCCACCGGCGGTCGGCGACACCGACACCGGCCAGGTGGACGACCGCGTCCACATCGGCCAGCAGCGCGGGGTCGATGCGTCGGTGCTGGGGGTCCCAGCGGTGTTCATCGGCCCGACGCGGTGTGCGTCGGACGAGCCGCAGCACGTCGTGGCCGTCCGCGCTGAGCGCCGGGACCAGCCGGCTCCCGATCTGCCCGGAAGCGCCGGTGACCGCCACCTTCACGAGAGCTCCTCAGATCGCCGAACAGGGGCACGACACGACAACGGGGCCCCGGCAGGACAGCCGGGACCCCGTCGACGGGAGATCAGGAGAGCCCGAGCTCCCCGTGGAACTGACCGGCTTCGAGCCGCTCACGGACGGTCGTGAGGAAGCGCGCGGCGTCGGCGCCGTCGACGATCCGGTGGTCGTAGGTGAGGGCCAGGTAGACCATCGAGCGGACGGCAATGACCTCGCCGAACTCCGGGTCCTGGACCACGACCGGTCGCTTCACCACCGAGCCGACGCCGAGGATGGCCACCTGCGGCTGGTTGATGATCGGGGTGTCGAACAGCGCGCCGCGGCTGCCGGTGTTGGTCAGCGTGAAGGTGCCGCCCCCCAGCTCGTCCGGAGTGACCTTGTTGGTGCGCGTCCGCTCGGCGAGGTCGGCGATCTTGCGGGCGATGCCGGGGATGTTGAGGTCCCCCGCCCCCTGGATCACCGGCACGAGCAGGCCGCGCTCG
>JAQGLP010000117.1 GCA_028292835.1 Variovorax sp. | reverse complement strand
TCAAAATCGTGTTTTTGTCAAGAATGAGAAACGTAATGATAGTTAGCGCAAGCCCACCCCCAGCGCATCCTCGCTACGCTGGATCAGTTCGATCTTGTAGCCGTCGGGGTCGGTCACGAAGGCGATCACCGTGCTGCCGCCCTTGACCGGCCCGGCCTCGCGCGTCACGTTGCCGCCCGAGGCCCGGATCTTCTCGCAGGCCGCGTGCGCATCGGGCACGCCGAGGGCGATGTGGCCGTAGGCGGTTCCCATCTCGTAGTTTTCGGTGCCCCAGTTGTAGGTCAGCTCGATCTCGGCCTGCGCCGGATTGCCCTCGTAGCCGACGAAGGCCAGGCTGTATTTGTATTCCGGGTTCTCGGAAGTGCGTAAGAGCCGCATCCCAAGCACCCGGGTGTAGAAGTCGATCGAGCGCTGGAGGTCGCCGACGCGCAACATGGTGTGGAGGATTCGCATCGACGGATTATCGATTCGCGCTCGCCAGAGCGCCAGTCGCAAGAAAAAGCCGCCCGAAGGCGGCTTTTTAAGGGCGTTGTCGGTCCCAGGCGCTCAGGCGCCGCTGGCGCGCGCCTGGTTGCGCAGCGCCTTGATCTGGTCGTGGTTGCGCTGGGCGCCCTGCGCCTGGCGCTCGATCACGCCGCGCACGTCCGCCGGCAGGCTCTGCTTGAGCGCCTTGCGGTAGCGCGCCACGGCGGCATCCTCGCCGCGCTCGCACTCCTCCAGGATCGATTCGTCGCTGTTGGCGCCGATCGCACCCTTGACGTGGACCCAGCCGCGGTGCAAGGCGCCGGCAGCCGTGCCACCCTCGGCCGGCGTGCCGCCATTGCGCCGGATCAACTCGGCCAGTTCCTGCGCCGCCTGCCGGCACTGTCCGGCGCGTTCGCTGAACACCTGCTTGAGGTCCGACGACCGGACCTCCTCGGCGCAACTGCGGAAACCCTCCTCGCCGTCGCGCGTGTTCCCCAGCAGGTCGTTGAGCACGTCGAGCGTGTCCTCGTCGTCGAGCGGGTCGGTGCTGGCCGTGGTGGTCGCCGCGCCCAGGGTGGCGGCGGTGGTGCCCACGCCGGTGGACATGCTGCCGCCCGGCGTACCCAAGGCATCGCTGGTGGCGGCCATGTTGTTGCTGGTCGTGCCCATGCCGGTGGAGGCGCTGCTGTCTGTCCTGCCCATGGGGCTGCTGGTCGTGCCCAGGCCGCTCGAGCTGCCGTCGGTGGTGGTCGTGCTGCTCGTGGTGCCGCTCTGGGCGCTGCGGCCGGCGCGGTCCCAGGCGGCGCGGCTGGCATGGCGTGCCTGCGACCAGTCGAGCGAGGAGCTGCCGCGACGGCGATTCCATTCGCTGGACAGCGCCGGCTCGGCCGTGTCGAAGTCGGCGTCACCCGCGACGCGGCCGGACCAGCCCATCTCATAGGCCGGGCGGTAGTCGTCATAGCTGCGGCCGGCTTCGTAGTAGGGCTCGCGGTCGTAGTTCTCGCGCCAGTGGGTATCTTCGGCGGTCGGGTTCACGCCCTCGGCTGCGGCCTTGCCGCCCAGGCCTCCCATGACGGCACCGGCCACCAGCCCAACCGCGGCGCCCACCGGGCCCGCCATGGCGCCCACGGCCGCCCCCGCCAGGGCACCGCCGGTCGCGCCTACGCCGGTGCCCACGGGATGGGCTCCGGGCGCGCCGGTGATCGGGTCGGGATGGGTGTCGGTGGTGATGGGCGTGGTGATCGTGCGGGGATCTGTTTCGTTGGCCATGAAATAGCTCCTTCTTGAGGTTGTTTCGGTCGCGGGACGGCAGGGATGGTCCGTAAGGGCGGCAGATTGAAGACCACCACGGGTCCCGGATCCGGTTTGAAAGACCATGATTCACGGCGCGGTACCGCCGGCCGTCATCCTCGCCTGATAGCGCCTGTAGGAAGGAGGCGCCCGGTCCGGATGCCGAGGAAACAGGGGGCGGCGGCCGGCTCCCGAGTGCAGGCAGCCGAGACCGCGCGGCGAGCGCTGGCTGTTACCAGCGCCGGTCGAAGCGCCTTCGCATGCACCCGACGCGATGCGGCCTCAGCGCGGGCTGCGCTCCAGCCCGGCCCCCCGCAGGCGCCCCCGCAGTCGCGCGACTTCCTCGATCAGGTCGGCGGTCAGCGCCGCGAGCTGGGGATCGGCATCGAACGCCGTCTCGACCTGCGCGATGCGGCGCGCCCGCACCAGCGTGGCGCTGGCGAAGCGCCATTGCCCGTCGCCCGCCGGCCGGGCCTCGAGCACGCCCGCCTCGACATGCAGGCTGACCCAGTCGGGCGGGACGCGACAGGCGCGCGCCAGCTCGTCGAGCGTGAGGGCCGCCTCGTCGAGCAGTTCGCCGGAGGGAGTGGAGAGATCGGTGGCGTCTTGCATGCTCAGGCTCCTGCGGCGCGGGGATCGAAAGCGGGAAAGGCCTTGGCCAGCGCCTGATAGGCGGCGCGGGCGGCGTCGTTGCCGGCCGGGGGCAGCGCGATCTCCAGTTCGAGGTACAGGTCGCCCGGTGCACTGCCCGGAATGCCGCGGCCCTTCAGGCGCAGCTTGCGGCCGTGCTTCCAGCCGGCCTGGACATTGACCTCGACCGTTCCCGTGGGCGTTCCGACCTCGATGACGGCGCCCAGGGCGGCTTCCCAGGGCGCCACCGGCACGCGCTGGTAGACGTCACGGCCCTCGGCGCGCCAGCGCCCGCCGGTGCGAAACTGAACCTCCAGGAACAGGTCGCCGGCCGGCGCGCCGCCGCTGCCGGGGCTGCCCTGGCCGGCCAGGCGGATCAGCTGGCCCTCGCGCACGCCCTTCGGGATCTTCACCTGCAGGTTGCGCTCCTCGTTGACGACATGGCCGTCCTTGTCGAGACGCGCGCCGCGCAGCGTGATGGTGCGCTCGGCGCCCTGGTAGGCGTCGAGCACCTCGAGTTCGATCTTGGCGTGGTGGTCGCCACCGCGCATCGAGGCCTGCGCGCCACCGTGCCCGCGGGCACGCTGAGCGCGGGCGGTGCGGCCGAACAGCTGCTCGAAGAAGTCGCTGTAGCCACCGCCGTCCTCGCCGCCGAAGCCGGCGCTCTCGCGGTCGGAAAACTCGAAGCCGGCGTCCCAGTTCGGCGGCGGGCGGAATTCGCGGCCGGCCTGCGCATGGGTCTGGCTGCCCAGTGCGTCGTAGGCCGCGCGCTTTTCCGGGTCCGACAGCACGGCATTGGCCTCGTTCACCTCGCTCATGCGCACGGCGGCGTTGGACTCCTTGCTCACGTCCGGGTGGTACTTGCGCGCCAGCTTGCGGTAAGCCTTCTTGATGTCGTCGGCGGTGGCTTTTTTATCCACGCCGAGGATGCTGTAGTAATCCTTGAACTCCATGCGGTCGGGCTCCTGATTGTGGCGGCGGCTTCTGGCCGCTTTTCGAAAGGCACTCTAGGGCAATGCGCCGCGGCCGGTCGTAGGCCGGTGCCGCCGCCATGGAAAAAGGGCGCCGAAGCGCCCCTGTACAAAGGAAAAAGCCGGTCCGCTCAGCGGCCGAACGAACGGCCGCCGCCGCCACTGCCATTGCCCCCGCCGCTGCGACCATAGCCGCCGCCGCCACCGGAGCGGTTGCCGCCGTAGCCGCCACCACCACCGCCACGGCGTCCGCGGCCGTTGCCCAGACTGTCGACGCTGGTGCGCAACGGATCGGGCTGGCCTTGCACGCCGGCCACTGCTTCAGCGCGCAGGTGCGCGACCTGGTCCGCCTGGGTCGGGCTGTGGCTGTTGCCGTGGTGGCGCGGCTGGCGCTCCTCGTACAGCGCATGGCCGCCGCCCTGCGTATGGCCTTCGCCATGGTGTGCCGGAGCACGGCCGCCCTGGGGCGAGCGGGGCGGCATGCCCTGCGCGCCGCCCTGGCGCTGGCCGCCGCGCGGTCCCTGGCTGCC
>JAQGLP010000553.1 GCA_028292835.1 Variovorax sp. | reverse complement strand
GAATTCCAGGCCGGTGGTACGTGGCGCCAGGCCGTATATCAGTACAGCTATTACTATGCTTATATGCCACGCGCTAAAGTAGTTGAAGAGCGTGGTAGCTACATGCTCTACGTCGAAGGAATAGACGATCCTGTGGAGGTCAGTCGGGCATGACCTGCGCTCAAATTTCTATCATTTAATTGCCCGGAAAAACCGTATGGATATCGAAGCAGTAGAAAAAATATTTGATGATAGATACGCTTCGACAAGGTTTGCCAGCCGGAATAAAGATAAGTCAAAATGGCTTTTGCTTACTTTTTCTGAAGATTACATCCTAATTCTCTGGAATATGTCTAAGTCATTGCATCGTGTCTCCGTTATGGCAGATAGTCAAAAATATTCAATAAAATTTGGATTGGCAAGAATTGAATCGGAACTGGTGAGCCAGTCTGTCGACCTTCAGGTTATCATAACTAAGGCTGAATACAACGATTCAAAAGCATTTCTGGAAGCTGGCGAGGAATTCACTGCGGCCAATAGAATTTGTTTATTGGTCCATGCGGGACTTTATTCTTACCGGTTCGCCGATTCAGTTTTTGAATTAGCAGCCACGCAGTACTGGGGAGTTGCTGGCTATTCGGCGTTGGAAATGACTCCACTGGAAAGAACGGATCGTGAGTTCTTTTTCGAATTTGTTATGAGTAGTTTAGGACGCCCTCCGAAAACTAAATTTTATGATTCGCTAAAAGATCAGTGCCAGGTATCGGACATTGGGATTATTACCTATGAATTTAGTTCCGCATTGTGCTTGTCTTTAGCAGATAAGGTCCCTCCGTTCAAGCAATCGATACCTGACGATTGGATCTTTCCATGGGGTAGCGGCGCCGTCGCAAAAAAACTACTATGGGCCCTTATGATCCGGTGCTTTTTCCATTTACTTACCATTCGAAAAGCAGCTCACTTTTACTCTGTTAATGGTGGTGGACTCGAAAGCCTTTGCCTGCTAACCGATGAGGCAACATTGTCTCTCGAACTTGCTAAAATTAGCATGCTAGAGGTCACCGACGCGTTGTCGTTTGTGCGAGCCCTTAGTCTAGGCGAGGCAACGCGGGCTAACGACCCAGCGCTACAACCATTTATCAAGCTATCCGATGGAAGGCTGTTGATAGGGTGCCTAAATGTTTTGACCAATAAGCAAGATCGAAATTTGCTATCATTACATGCGCGTGTGAGCAAGGGCAGCTTCGATAGCCAAAGCTCCATTTTTGAAAAGCTTATGATTCAGCGCATAGAGGATGTGGCGAAAGCGAGAAAATTCAATTATAAGAAGAATTATCACATACCTGGAGCCAGGGAGGTCGGAGATTTAGATGTGATATTTTGTGATGCGAGATCTAAGACACTATTAATATGCGAATTGAGGTGGATTCTTCAGCCTGGAGATGCGCGGGAGGTAATGCTTAAAGCCAAAGCATGCAACGATAAAGTTCCGAAAATTGCGTTAAAGGCTGTCAAGGCGAAAGAAAAAATTGAAGATTTATTAGCAAGGTTTGATGTCAAGCAAGCGGCACCAAATGAGTGGGCCGTTTGTGGGTTGGTTGTAATCGAGGGATATGCTGGAATAAAAAGTTGCGATGATGCATATCCCATAATCCCGATGGGAATATTTCTAGAGGGATTGAATATTTTCACTCGCCTCGATAGACTATATGCTTGGGCAAAAAGCTTAAAATGGCTTCCTCAAGAAAATAAACATTTTACAAGTGAAACTGTCTCGACTGATTTAGGTGAATTCAAAGTTAATCGGCCGGGATTTGCCAATATGACGCTTGCTCGACCCTTGCTCTCGCATGTCAAGGAAAGCGCGAAAAAAATGAAATGATCTAGGTTAGCCACGCTTTTCGTTTCGTGGCGTCAGATGCGAATGGCCGGTCCGCGCGATTCTCGCACATATCGGAGTGAAATAAGGGATCGATTTCTAGTAAAATTTTGAGATGATGGGTTTCCCCAACTCAAGCTCTAGAGTCCCCATGTGGTCTCTGATACGTGATAGTGAATATTGCAAGGCGGCATGCAAGTACCGCTATCGCGATTCTGGCGAAGCTAGTACCACGTCGAGCCGACGCTGCAAGGTGGGCGGTACAGTTACGGTTGGTGTAAGGTTATCGTGTCGAGGCGGATTCGTTTCGCGTCAAAATCTCAGAAAGCCGATTGCCGAGCATTGCCCATGCGAGGCGTTTTTCATCCGCATATTCGTGGTGCATATAGTGTCTCCGGATCTTGCTTCCGGCCAATACGTGATTTTGGCAGCGATCAATGACATCCAACGAAACGCCGAGTGCCTGCATCATCGTCGCACCTGTCCGGCGCAAGTCATGCGGCGTCCAGGCGCCGTGCTTTCCCTCGCCCAGAACAAGGAAATTGTCGTGGGGTCGGTTCATCATCGGCTTGCGCGGCCCGCCCTCACGGCTCTTTTTGAAAGCTACCTGGCGATCGCCGATTTGCTTGCTGATCGACTTCACATCGATATGATCCTCGCGCAGGCGTGACGGAAAGCACCATTCGGAATGGCCAGTCAACGCATGGAGCCTCCGGAACTGGTCGAGCGCGAACGCTGACAGGAAAATCGTCAGCCTACCGAAGCGGCCGTTGACGTC
>JAQGLP010000083.1 GCA_028292835.1 Variovorax sp. | reverse complement strand
GACACCATGCCGCGTGGCGTGCTGGGCCTCAACGCCTCCATGTTCAAGGGCTACCTGCGCTACATCGCCAACCGGCGTGCGCAGCAGATCGGCCTCGAGACGCTCTTCCCGAACGAGGAAAACCCGTTCCCCTGGATGAGCGAAATGATCGACCTGAAGAAAGAGCGCAACTTCTTCGAAACCCGCGTGATCGAGTACCAATCGGGCGGAGCGCTCTCCTGGGATTGAATTAAAAAAACAAACAATGAATTCAAGAATGTTCTCCCCTGCCTTGTCGCGCCACAGGCGCGCCAGACGGGGAGGCGCCCGTGTTCATGGCGCCGGACAGGATCCGGAACGCCGTGGACCGCTTTGCGCCCACCAGCGGGCGGGGAGCGCTTCAATAGGTTGATTTTTCAGCTTGATCAAGGAGAAAGAAAATGGCAACTGCAAAAAAAGCTTCATCCAAGAAGTCCGATGACGTGAGCAAGGCGCCGGCCGCCAAGGCCGAAGCCTCGGCGAAGGCGGCGTCGAAGAAGGCGCCGGCCGGCAAGGGCGGCGCTGCCGTGAAGGCGGAAACGAAGAAGGCGCCGGCAACCCAGGCCGGCGCCGCCTCGAAGACGTCTGCGAAAAAGGCGTCCGCCACCCAGGCCGGTGCCCCGAAGGCGGCGGCGGAGAAGACCTCCGCCGCAAGCACGGCAACCAAGGCGGCGGCCAAAAAGGCGCCAGCCAAGAAGGGGACGACCCGGCAGACCGAAGAGGCCAAGGCCCCCGCCGCCAAGAAGGCCCCGGCGAAGAAAGCGGCAGCCAAGCAGGAAGCCGCCGCGTCGCCTGCCGCCAAGAAGTCCGCCGTGAAGCAGGCTGCCGCCAAGCAGGCTGCGCCCGCAGCCCCGGCCGCCGCTGGCAAGACGGCAGCCAAGAAAGCCAAGGCGCAGGCCACGGACTCCCAGGCCACGGCAAAGAAGTCCTCCGCCAAGGGGTCAGCCAAGCAGAGCGCGCCGGCTGTGGAAAAACCGACCTCGAAAAAGGCTGCCAAGGCTGCTGCGTCCGCTTCCGCACCCGCTGTGCAGACCACGCTCAATCCGCAGGCGACATGGCCGTTCCCGACCGCCGGCAAGCCCTGAGGTTTGCGCCCGCGCTGTATCGAAGCCCGGCACCTTGCGGTGCCGGGCTTCTTTCATGGCGCAGATTTGCTATCGAATAAATAGCATCAGGCGAAGGCAGAGCAAGGGCTAGAGCCCCAATTCCTTCAAATCGACGGCATAGTTCTGCGGTCCGCGCCGAGCGATCTTGAGGGCGCCCATCCGGTTGCCCAGCGCGGCGCAGCGCGTCAGCGGCCAGCCCTGCTCCAGACCGAACAACAGCGCGCCGCGCCAGGCGTCGCCGCAGCCCGTCGGGTCGACGATCGCCTCGGGCGCGACCGCGGACACGTGTGTCTTCTCGCCATCGACCCACACCTCGCAGCCCTGAGCGCCGAGCGTGACGACCAGACCGCGCACGCGCCGCGAGATTTCGGCATGGTCCCAGCCGGTGCGCTCGGCCAGCATCTTGCCCTCATAGTCGTTGACCGTGACCCACTCGGCCTGCTCGATGAACCGCGCCAGTTCGTCGCCATCGAACATCGGCAGGCCCTGGCCGGGATCGAACACGAAGGGAATGCCCGCCGCCCTGAACTGCCCGGCATGCTGCAGCATGGCGTCGCGGCCGTCGGGCGAGACGATGCCGAGGCGGATATCGGCGCGCGCCTCGATCCGCGTGAGGTGCGCCTGCTGCATCGCCCCGGGATGGAAGGCCGTGATCTGGTTGTTGTCGCGGTCCGTCATGATCATCGCCTGCGCGGTGTAGGCGTCGTCCACCGTGCGCACGAACTCGGTGCCGATGCCCAGGCTTTCCAGGCGTGCCAGGTACTCGCCGCCGTCGCTGCCGACGGTGGCCATGGGCAGCGCGGTGCCGCCGAGCGCGTTCAGGGCGTAGGCGATGTTGCCGGCGCAACCGCCGAAGTCGCGCCGCAGCGCGGGCACCAGGAACGACACATTGAGGATGTGCAGCTGGTCGGGAAGGATCTGGTCCGCGAAGCGGCCCTCGAAGCCCATGATCGTGTCGAACGCCAGGGAGCCGCAAATCACTGCTGCCATGAGAAATCCGTTTGAAGTGGAGAAAAAGAATGCGCGGGAGGCTCAGGGATAGAAGGCCACCACGCGGTAGCCGACCACGGGCGGCAAGGACGCGCTCTCGGCGCCTTCCAGCGCGAGCGACAGCGACGCGCCTTGCTCTGCTCGGGCGCCCAGTACCGGGGGCGCTCCGAAGTCGGCGGGCGCGAGCACACGGCGCACCACCGGGCGCTCCTGCGTGTCGAGCAGCGTGAGTTCGACCGCGGGCATGGCGAGCGCCATGGCCTCGGCATTGCGCAGCGTGAAGCTCAGCCGCCAGCCGTCGCCCCCGGGCTCGCGCGACAAGGCGGCGCCGTCGATGGTGATCGAGTCGATCTGGCGCAGCGCCGAGAGCTCGCAGCCCGTGATCCGGCACAGCGACGCCAGCACGGGCCGCAGGGACGGCTGGCGTGCCACCAGGAGGTCGCGCTCATGGCGCAACACCTGCACCACGAGCAGCGCGGTCGCCAGCACGGCGGCCAGCACCAGCGGTGTGCGCCCTGCCCTGCCGCTGCGCCAGAGGTGCCGCCCGCGGAGGCCCCCCACGGCCGCGGCCCTCTTCTCGCCCACGGCGGCCTCCTCAGGGGCGGCGCGCTGCACCAGGGACGCCACGCCGAGCGGATCGCGCAGCGGCCCCGGAGCGGACCGGAGGGCTTCGTCCGGCGGGTCGGCGGCAGCGGGCATGTCGAGCGTGGGCTGGTCGGCCCACCAGCGCGCGTCCATCGCCGGGTGGAGCGCTGCGGAAGGCGCCTCGGTGGCCTCGGCCTCGGAAACAGCGGACACGGCCGCGACACCGTGGGCGGCGCCAGCCGGTCCCGCGAGTCCGCCCGCGCCCCCCATGAAGCCGGCCAGCGCGGCCGTCACCTCGCTGGCGGTCCGTGCCAGGGCCTCGTCGGGCGGCGGCCGGGGCGCGACAGCCGGCATGTCGCCATCGGTTGCGGTTTCGAAGGGCGGGTTTCCCGCGACCTGATCCGCCGCCGTCACTTCCGGTGCCGACGTCAACACGCTTGGCGCGGAGGGATCGAGTGCGGCCGATGGATCGAACACCTCGCCACAGCGTCCGCACCGAACCCGTGCTCCGGCAATGCGAAGCTGGTCGGGAGCGACCCTGAAGCGGGTCGCGCAGGCCGGACAGCAGGTCAAAAGACTCATGTCAAATCGATTGTAGGGAAGCCTTTCCGTGCCGCAGGACGCCGCGGCGGCCGTGCCGTGCGCAGGCGCTTCAGCAGCGCGCGGTCATGAGGATCCAGCCGTCTTCGCGGTCGCTGACTTCGAGTTGCGCATGCGGCGCATAGGCGGCCTTGAGTTCGTCGGCCTGGCGTTCCAGGATGCCGGCCAGAACCAGCGATCCGCCAAGCGCCACGTGCGCGCGCAGCAGGGGCGCGAGCACCTTCAGTGGACTGGCCAGGATATTGGCCAGCACGGTGTCGTAGACGCCGCGCGCGAGGTCGGGCAGGCCGGCATTCAGCCGCACGCCATTGGCCTCGGCGTTGGCGCGCGTCGATTCGACCGCCGCCGCGTCGATATCGACCGCGTCGATGTCGCTCGCGCCGTGCTTGGCCGCGCCGATGGCCAGGATGCCCGAGCCGCAGCCATAGTCGAGCACGCGCTGGCCGGCCAGCGAGCGGTTCGCGATCCAGCGCAGGCACATGCGCGTCGTCGGGTGCGTGCCGGTGCCGAAGGCAAGGCCGGGATCGAGCCGGATCACCTGGCGCGCCTGGGCCGGCGGCGCGTGCCAGCTCGGCACGATCCAGAACGCGGGCGTGATCTCGACCGGCGCGAACTGCGACTGCGTCAGGCGCACCCAGTCCTGCTCCGGCACGTCGACCACCCCCAGCAGCTGGCAGCCGGCGAAGAAATCCTGCGCGGCGAGCAGCGCGGCGGCGTCGCGCGCCAGCGCCTCGCTGGCAAAGAGCGCCAGCACGCGCGAGCGCTGCCAGCCGTCCTTGGGAGGCGGCAGGCCGGGCTCGCCGAACAGGGCCTGCTCGGCGTCGGTGTGGGCGTCGGCGTCTTCCACCGACACGCTCAGCGCGTCGAGCGCGTCGAGCGCGTCGCTCACGGGCTCGATGCGGTCCTCGGGGACCAGCAGCCGGAGTTCAAACACAATGCCGGCCCTCTTCGCCAGAAATGCCGCAGAACCGGCTCCGCCGGGCTGCCGGCATTGCCCCCTGCCAGGGGGAAGGAGAAGCGATACGCAGTGCGCGGAGCCTGGGGGTGTTCATCGCTTGTGCGCCGCCAGCCACTCTTCGAGGTAGTGGATGTTGGTGCCGCCCTGCACGAAATTGGCGTCGGCCATCAGCTCGCGGTGCAGCGCGATGTTGCTGCTGATGCCCTCGATCACCGTCTCGTTGAGCGCGGTGCGCATGCGCGCCAGGGCCTGCTCGCGCGTGTCGCCATGCACGATCAGCTTGCCGATCATCGAGTCGTAGTTCGGCGGCACGAAGTAGTTGGTGTAGATGTGCGAGTCCACGCGCACGCCCGGCCCGCCCGGCGCGTGCCAGGCCGTGATGCGCCCCGGCGAAGGCGTGAACTTGAATGGATCCTCGGCGTTGATGCGACATTCGATCGAATGGCCGCGCAACTGGACCTGGCGCTGCGTGAAGGGCAGCCGCTCGCCGGCGGCGACCAGGATCTGCGTCTTGACGATGTCGATGCCCGTGACGAACTCGGTCACCGGGTGCTCGACCTGCACGCGCGTGTTCATCTCGATGAAGTAGAACTCACCGTCCTCGTAGAGAAACTCGAAGGTGCCGGCGCTGCGATAGCCGATCTTCCTGCAGGCGGCGGTGCAGCGCTCGCCGATCTTCTCGATCAGCTTGCGCGGGATGCCCGGCGCGGGCGACTCCTCGATCACCTTCTGGTGGCGCCGCTGCATCGAGCAGTCGCGCTCGCCCAGGTAGACCGCGTTGCGGTGCTTGTCCGCGAGGATCTGGATCTCGATGTGGCGCGGGTTCTGAAGGAATTTCTCCATGTAGACCGCCGGGTTGTTGAAGGCCGCAGCCGCCTCCGCCTTGGTCATCTGGATCGCGTTGACCAGCGCCGCCTCGGTGTGCACCACGCGCATGCCGCGCCCGCCACCACCGCCGGCGGCCTTGATGATGACCGGGTAGCCGATGGCGCGCGCGATGCGCTTGTTGATGGCCGCGTCGTCCGACAGTTCGCCCTCGGAGCCCGGCACGCACGGCACGCCCGCCTTGATCATGGCCTGCTTGGCCGAGACCTTGTCGCCCATGATGCGGATCGAGTCGGAGGTCGGGCCGATGAACTGGAAGCCGCTTTGCTCGACGCGCTCGGCGAAGTTGGCGTTCTCGCTCAGGAAGCCGTACCCCGGATGGATGGCTTCGGCGTCCGTGACCTCGGCGGCCGAGATGATGGCCGGCATGTTCAGGTAGCTCAGCGCCGACGGCGCCGGGCCGATGCACACGGCCTCCTCGGCCAGCTTGATGTACTTGGCGTCGCGGTCGGCTTCGGAGTAGACCATGACGGCCTTGATGCCCAGCTCGCTGCAGGCGCGCTGGATGCGCAGCGCAATTTCGCCGCGGTTGGCGACCAGGATCTTCTTAAACATGGGCGCTCCCGCGGCTGCATCGCGCGCACGCTGCACGCATCACGACGGTGGGGGACGCTGCGAATTCCCGCGCCATGGCGCGGACGCCGCGGTTCGCGGCCAGAATCTTCTTGAGCATTGTTATTCGATCGTGAACAGCGGCTGTCCGTACTCGACCGCCTGGCCGTTCTCGCCGAAGATGTGGGTCACCGTGCCGCTCTTGTCGGACTCGATTTCATTCAGGATTTTCATCGCCTCGATGATGCACAGCGTGTCGCCTTCCTTGACCTGGCTGCCGACTTCCACGAAGGCCGAGGCCCCGGGGCTGGAGGAGCGGTAGAAGGTGCCCACCATGGGCGACTTGACGATGTGGCCCGTCGGGGCGTTTTCGATCATGTTCGCCGCGAGCGGTGCGGACGCGGGCGCGGCAACGGGCGTTTCCGCCATCGTTGCCTGGGGCGCGCTCAGGGTCTGGACATACTGGACCGGAAGGGCCGACGCGCCCGCCTTGACGATGCGCACCTTGCCTTCGGTCTCGGTGATTTCGAGTTCGGATATGTTGGATTCGGACACCAGATCGATCAGTGTCTTGAGTTTGCGCAGATCCATGGAACTCCAAACCGGTCGGGGCCGGTTAAAAACATTAACGTACCTGAAAATCGGCTTATTCCGGATTACGTTCGCATACGAGGGCGAACTTCTCCAACCAACCGACTGGGGCGCGGATTCTATCCGCGAACTTGCGACCGTTGCCATCTCTCCAGATCGGCGGGTTGCAGCTGGCCGATTTTACGGCCCAGCACCGTGCCCCCGGCGTCCAGAACGACCGTAAAAGGCAGGCCGCCACCGGTGTTGCCGAGCTGGCGCACCAGCTCCATTCCGTCGAGCCCGGCCAGCCCGATCGGGAAACCGACCGGCGTGCGCTGCAGGAATTTCCGGACGGCGCTCGGTTGGTCGATCGCCAGGCCGACCACTTGCCAGCCGTTGGCCGCATGATTGCGAAAAAAGCTGTCGATCAGCGGCAGTTCCTCGACGCACGGCGGACACCAGGTGGCCCAGAAATTGACCAGCAAGGGCTTCTGTCGCAAGTCGGACAGCGACAACGTCCCGCCGCCGGGCTGCTCGAAGGACCGGCTCCAGAAGTCCGCGCCCACGGCGTCGTCCACCAAAGACGCCACGCGGTGGCGCCACAAGGCGCCGCCAGCCCCCGCCGCGGCCGCCAGCGCGGCAATGCCGCCGAACAGCCAGCGGCGCCGTACCGGCTTGGCAACCACGGATGCAGACGAGGGGGGGTTCACGAGCTTTCCCTTTGCAGCAACCGCCGCACCGCCGCCAGATCGCCGCGGGGCGTGCGGCCCTGGGCATCGTGCCTCAAGGCGCCCCGCAAATCGTCGAGGTCGTAGACCAGCAGGTGGACGCCGACATCCTCGCCCAGCGCATGGCTGTGCGCATGCACGCTCAACGCCTCCACCGGCTCGCCGTGAAAGCCCGTCACGGTGCGTGGCTCGTAGTCGACGTGGTGATCGATCAGCGCGATCTCGGCCGATTTGCAGTCGTCGCAAAACAGCTGGATGTAGATGTCCGACAGCCGCGTGGCGGTGCCGTGCCAGACAGCGCCACCCACGTGCGGGCGGAACGCCACCAGGCGCTCCATCCACTCCAGCGCCAGCATGCGCAACGCCAGCAGTTCGCGCGGCTGCGTGTCGGCGCAGAAGAGCTGGATGTGGTCGCGCACCTCGGCCTCGACCTCGTCGTTGGTGGGCAGGGCAGTGCGCGCAGGCAGGCCCAGGTCCCGCAACGCGCGGCGTTTGGCGGGGCCATATTCCAGCCCCTCTTCCACCACCAGGCGGGCGGCGGCGGCGGCGATATCGCTCTTGGACGTGTCCATGCGGCCATTCTGCCCGCAGCGCCGCGCCAGCAAAACCCGTGGGGTTTGCCAGACCGAGGGTCAACCGGCTAAAGCGCTACTATTTCGATAGCATGCTTTGCCCGTCTGGCGAGCCAAAATGGCCGGAACGGCTTCGCTTTCGAAGCGGCGGGCAGGCACCCTGCCGCCTGTGCGCCGCCCCTTAAAATCGACCGATGCACATTCATATCCTCGGCATTTGCGGCACCTTCATGGGCGGCCTGGCCGCGCTGGCGCGCGAAGCCGGCCACCACGTCACGGGCTGCGACGCCGGCGTGTACCCGCCCATGAGCGACCAGTTGCGTGCGCTGGACATCGAGCTGATCGAGGGTTTTGGCGCCGGCCAGATGGCCCTGGGGCCCGACATGTTCGTGGTTGGCAACGTGGTCTCGCGCGCGCGGCTTGAGGACGGGACGCCCAAGTTCCCGCTGATGGAAGCCATCCTGGAGGCCGGCGCGTCCTACACCAGCGGCCCGCAATGGCTGGCCGAGCAGGTGCTGCGGGGCCGTCATGTGCTGGCGGTGGCCGGCACCCACGGCAAGACGACGACGACCTCGATGCTGGCCTGGATCCTGGAGGCCGCCGGACGCGCGCCGGGCTTCCTGGTAGGCGGCGTGCCGCTCAACTTCGACGTCTCTGCAAGGCTGGGGCGCAGCGGCGCGCGCGCGCGCGCGCCGGCCCCGTTCGTGATCGAGGCCGACGAGTACGACACGGCCTTTTTCGACAAGCGCAGCAAGTTCGTGCACTACCGCCCGCGCACGGCCGTGCTGAACAACCTCGAATTCGACCACGCCGACATCTTCGACGACCTGGCCGCCATCGAGCGCCAGTTCCATCACCTGGTGCGCACCGTGCCGGCCAGCGGCCGGGTGGTCGTCAACGCCGACGAGGAGAGTCTCGCGCGCGTGCTGGCGCAGGGTTGCTGGAGCGAGATCGCGCGCTTCGGAGACGGGGACGTCCACCCCGCCGCGGCATGGCAGGCCGAGGGCGACGACGGAGCCTTCGACGTGCTGCACCGCGGCCAGCGTGTCGGCCGCGTCGAATGGGCGCTGTCCGGGCGCCACAACCGGATGAACGCGCTGGCCGCGATCGCGGCGGCCGACCACGTGGGCGTCGCGCCAGCCGAGGCGGCGGCGGCGCTGGCGAGCTTTCGCAATGTGCGCCGACGCATGGAAACGCGCGGCACGGCCGGGCGCCGCGACGGCGCCATCACGGTCTACGACGATTTCGCCCACCACCCGAGCGCGATCCGCACCACGCTCGACGGCCTGCGCCGCCAGCTCGACGGCCAGGGGCGCCAGGGCGAGCGCATCCTGGCGGTGTTCGAGCCACGCAGCAACACCATGAAGCTCGGCGC
>JAQGLP010000082.1 GCA_028292835.1 Variovorax sp. | reverse complement strand
CCAGGCCTGCGGCGCGAACCAGGCGCGTTGGAACTCGATGAGCGGGCGGCTGGAGGCGACGACGAATCCCTCGACCTCCTTGCGCAAGGCGGGATCGCCACCAGGCAAATCTCGAACGATGCGACTTATCTCCGTTCGTAGCGCTGCCGACACCCCCTCCAGTTGCATTTGCCGTACTTCCGCGGAAGCGAGCAATGCGTTGGCTTGCCCGCAAAGCTTTGTGAGCTCAGGCGCGTCGTGCGCGAGGCGCTTCATCGCCTCAGTGGCTCGAGTGCCCATTTCGAGGTACAACTTGAGCTCGAACCTGACGCGGTCACCAATTAGGTTCACGCGCTTCGACAAGAAGTTCAGGTACTTCGACAGCAGGGCCACTTGCTCGCGAGCCAGCGAGTCGCTGGCCTGCTCTGCACAAGGCCCGACGGTCATGTCGAGGGAACTCATGCAGCCCCGAAGCCCATTTACGGTTCGATCGGCCATCAGCAGTTCTCCATGGATTTCAGAAGTTCGTCCGCCAAAGAGCAGACGGCGCCTTCGACAAAGGCCAGGAGCACGTCCTGGTGTGATTTGCCCAGCCGAACCACGCGGTAGGACGACGCCATGCTCGACGCCATGAGTTGGTAGGTGTTGAAGACGCGGTAGTAGTGCAGCCGGCGGGGATCGACCTTCAGTCCTGAAAGGCGTTCGTAGTCCTCGTAAAACTGCTCCATTGGAAGAAGTCCGCTCACCAGGAAGGTCTTGCCGTCCTCTGCGACATTGCCGAACAGCTGCGTCGCCGTATAGGCCAAGTCCCTATGACGATCGCCGAGATAGCCGCGTTCCCAGTCCAGCCAGCCGGTAATGTGTCCCGCCTTTTCATCGAACAGGAAATTCCCGCTTCGGTAGTCGCCATGGAGCACGCTGACGCGGTCCAACTCCGGTAGGTTGTCCTCCAGCCAATTGGCGGCGTATTCGATCAGCGGGAAGTCTTCGCCGCGGTCCTCTTCCCAGAAGCGTCGAACGCGATTGAGCTGCCAGAGCGCCGATTGGGTGGAACCGATTGCCGGGACGTCGAAGGCGTCGAGCTGGGCGCCCGACCAGTCGAAGGTGTGGATGGCTGCGAGGTGTTGCATGAACTGCGGCGCCAGTCGCGAGCGCAGTTCAGGCCCGAAGTGAGTGCCGGTGCCGCTGACCCTCTGCCTGTCGTCCGAGGGCTTGGCGGTTCCTTGGATGAACTCGTAGACGATGGCAGGTTCCGGGAACCACTCGCCATCGGCATCTACCCAGTGCGTTCGGGGTACGGGGACGGTTTTTGCGATCGCCGTGATGATCTGGTGCTCGCGTCTGCGGCTGGTGGCGTTCAGCGACTCCGCCGGCTCCATTCGCACGACGAGTCGCGTTGAAGTCTGCCCG
Organism: Variovorax sp.; assembly: GCA_028292835.1. Taxonomy (GTDB): domain Bacteria; phylum Pseudomonadota; class Gammaproteobacteria; order Burkholderiales; family Burkholderiaceae_C; genus Variovorax. Next base: position 9,855 of record JAQGLP010000082.1, on the reverse strand, counting down.
GCAGCGGGGTCCTTCCAGTTCAGCGTGAATCCGAACTGGAGTTTCGAGGCACCTCCCGTCAGCCATCGCTCCTCGGACAGAGTGAACCCGCCCTGGACATGGGCGGCCAGGAACCTGCGCACATATCCGGACATCTCGTCAAGCGTCGGGATCCGGTAGGGGCCGCTGGCCCGGCGGCGCATCTTGCGTGTGAGCATGCGGTCGTACTCGGCCTCGGTCGGATAGGCGGCCCTTATGGCCGCGCTAAACGCTTCTGTCGGCGCATCGCGCATCCGATCAGCGGAGTCGTCCGCCGCTGGGGCGAAAAAACCGCGAGCGCGCAGGCCGGGTTGCTGCGGCAATTCAAGATCTCGCATCGTGACTCCTTTCAACTGCATGGATACAAAATTCGAAGCCACCCCGCCTCGGGGAAGACTTCGAATCGCTGCCTGTCGATTGCGGGTCAGGCTGTGAGGGTCGGAAGCGGATCAGTCCAACGACGACCCCTGAGCTTGCTTTCGACGGGCAGCGAGTGGTTCTCCTGCAGCGAGCCATGCCCGATCTTGCCGCCGTGCTCCCAGCGAATCAGCCCGATCCAGCAGATGCAAGTCGAATACGCACGCCAGGGCGCGCCGGCCAGCGGAGTACCGCGGAGCTGGTACTTGTTGCCACGCTGGTCTGTGGCGACGACATCGATCGAGAACGGCACGATGCCGACGCGGGTGGTGGTCATCTGCAGGTCGACCAGGGCATAGACCTGGCCCTTGTCCAGTAGGTAGCCATTGGCGAACTTCTGGTCCTGGCCAGCAGGCTTGGTGGGATCGAGATGCATGTGGAAGCGGAAGCCGAGTTCCTCGCCGAACTGTGCCCATACCGAATTCATCGGCGGGATGTCCATCTCTGGCCTCGGGCCCCAGCTGTGGTTCATGCGGTCCACGATGTCGACCTTGTATTCCTTCCCGCGCACCTTCAAAGTTCCCTTGACTCTTGCGTGCATGTCGTAGTGGCCCTTGTAGCCGCTCCCCATCGAGCTGCTCGCGAGCTGTTCCGCCTCGGACTTGCCCGCAAGCGGGTTTTCGTCGCGGTCGTGGATGTCGAAGGGCTGCATGATCCCGATGTAGTCGACATGAATCTCGGTGCCGTCGCTGCCGACGTAGTCGACACGGTAGTCGCGCGGCGCATTCACCGCCTTCACGCTCAGGCCATTGGGTGCATGAATGTGCGAGAAGCGTTCAGGAAGCGGCAGGTGATAGCGGGTATCGACCGAGAGCAGTTCGAACTCGGTATTGCTGACCGCTCCCATGACACGGATGTCGTTGGACATGGTGCCCAGCACGGGGCGAGTGACAACGTAGACGTGGGCGAAAAGGCGCTCCTCGGGCACCGAGATTGGGATGTAGTAGGTCTCGGCCCAGGTGTAGTCGTCCGTCGGGCCGTGGTGGTATTCCAAGTCTTGCGCAGTGATCATTTTCAGGTCCCAGGTAGGTAGATGAGATGCACCTTGTTGCGACTGGCAGTTGTGAGCTGGCGAGTTACCAGCGCCTTCACGACCGGCGCTCTTCCAAGGCGTAATTTCATGTTATCCCGAAATGAGGTATAAATGCAATAATCCCAAAAAGCGGGATTATTATCGTTTTCCCGGTGGAAGGATAATGCAGCCTATCTTTGAAACAATGGCACGACGTGACGAGTCGGACCCGATCACACTTCTCGAATGGCAACCAAAGCAAGCAAGACGCGGCCAGAGGCCGAAGACACCCCGCCCGCAACGACGCAGAGCAGTTCGGAGCGCGTGCTGCGGGTGATGGATCTCTTCACCGAGACCGCGCCGAGCTGGACCGTCGAGGGCATGGCGAAGGCGCTCGGCTTGGCACGCACCACGGCGTACCGGTACGCGAAGACACTGACCGACACTGGCTTCCTGGCTTCCCTCAACGCGGGTGTCTATGTGCTGGGACCGCGGATCATCCAACTCGACAGGCAGATACGGCTCAGTGACCCGCTCTTACAGGCAGCTCCGCCGCTGATGGACGCGATCCGCAAGCAGGCGGCAGGTATTCAACTGCTGTGCAGCTACTACGGAGACCACGTGCTTTGCATCCACGACGTTCGGGTGGACAAGGATGTCCCCTCCGGCTACGACCGCGGGCGGCCATTTCCGTTGTTTCGTGGAGGACCGTCGCGCATCATCCTCGCCTGCCTGACACAGCGTCAGTTGAAGGACCTCATGCTTCAGCATGGCGCCGACATCGCGCGCGCCGGCCTGGGACAGGATTGGCAGGAGTTTCACCGCAAGATGAAGGCCATCCAGCAGATGGGCTATTTCGCGGCGAGAGGGGAGATCAATCCCGACACGTACGGCATATCGGCACCGATCCTCCATACCAAGGGCATCGCCGGCAGCCTCACCATTGGCCGTCGGCTCACCAATCTGAAGGAGCGGGAAATACCTTCACTGATCGAGTTGACTGTCGAGACGGCGACAAAGATCAGCAAAGCCATCCAGACGATTCAGGGTGACACGATCGCCGATGCGGGCTGAAGAGCGCCATGTTCAGAGATGCCCCCACAATGCTCCTCAGTACTAGGAACGACGTCTCCGATGATGCGATGCTTCGCGACCCTCGCCGGTTGCTGAAGGAATGATCGTCGGCAACCGCTTGTCCGCGTTGCTGCTTTTGGTCACAGCGCTCTGGGGCCTGAACATGACGGTGATGAAGACCATCGCCTCCTATTTCGATCCCTCGGTGATGGCGACAGAGCGGGCCGCCGTCGCGGCAGGGTTCCTCGGACTGATGCTCTGGCGGCAGCGCAGCACACGGCGTCGCACGCGAATGAATGGCCGGCAACTCGCTACTGTGTTCGTCTGCGCCGTGTTGATGGTTTATGTCAACCAGATCCTCATTGCTGGCGGCCTGGTGAGGACCTCTGCCACAAACGCTTCAGTGGCCATTGCGCTGAGCCCGTTGGTGTCGTCCCTGATGGTCGCAATGCTCCTGCGCGAGCGCCTTGGTTGGATGCGCCTCGCCGGTGTGGTGCTTGGCTTTGGTGGGGTCCTGATCGTAGTGCTGCATTCCTCTGGCGCCAGGTTGGCACATGCAGGACTTGGCGACGCCATGGTTGTGGCGTCGGTTGTGACCTTCGCAATCGGCGGCGTTCTAATCCAGCGCCTCGCACGCGAAACTGATGCGCTCTACACGAGCGCCATGATCTATGCGTGCGGGACCCTGATGCTGGCGCTGCACACGATCGCCCTTGACGTCGCACCGGATCTGAAGGCTTGGTTTCCAGGCCTCTGGCCTTTGATGCTGGTGTTGTTCTCGGCGTTGATCGCAACGGCTTTCGGAAACCTGGCTTGGAACCACGCCATCGTGAAGATCGGCGTCGCCCGAGTCTCGCTGTGGTTCTACTGGGTGCCGGTGTTCGGCGTCGGTTTTGCCGCGCTACTGCTCGGGGAAACGCTGACCATCTCGCATGGTGTGGGCCTCCTGGTCGTCATCGTTGGGACGGCACTGGGTACGTACAGCCGCGCCTAGCAGGCTGCTGAAATACCTCACGCGAAGGTCCCCCGCAAGCGGGCTTGGTCCGTTGTCTTTGCAGACTCACGAAACTCCCTCCGATGCGCGGCCCTGACACATTCACCGAAGGCTTGTTCACCATGAGAAGGCTGGACGACTTCGTTCCCGCCGATCACCCGTTGCGTCGCATCCGCGTGATGGTCAACGAGGCGCTGTCCAAGATGGACGGGTTGTTCTCTCGGATGTACGAGGCCGACGTAAAGGGTGGTCGCCCGAGCATCGCGCCGGAGAAGCTGCTGCGGGCGATGCTGCTGGAGATCCTGTTCAGCATCCGCTCGGAGCGCCAGCTCATGGAGCAGACGCAATACAACATGCTGTTTCGCTGGTTCATCGGCCTCGCGATGGACGACGCGGTCTGGGTGCCGACGGTGTTCACGAAGAACCGCCAGCGCCTGATCGAGCACGACGCGGTGGTCGCCTTCTTCAATGAGGTGCTGGAGGCTCTGGTGCAAATTTTCCGCGCGGCCGAATGGCTTCCTGAGTCCGTTTCACCGCTCAGGCCGAAAGCACCGTATTCCAGATTGCGGGCGCGGCTTGGCCTGCATCGCATCCGAAAGGGCCAGTTCAATCCCGGCCGCGGAACGCCAATTAACGTGCTCACCATGTGGGGTGAATTGTGCCGTCAGGCCTTGGCTTCGAGCAGACGATGCAACCGTTCAAGATGCGCTCGCATTTCCCGGACCGCGCCGTCGGCGTCCCGCGCGCGCATGAGCTTGAGCACATTGCGTCGCACGCCGATTACATCACTGCGCGGCACCGGGCTCGCCTTTGCCAGCAAGGCGCGCGTCAGTTCGGAGAGTGACTCCACCAGCATCACCATGACCTGATTGTGCGTGGCCTGCGCGAGGATCCGGTAGAACTCGGTGATGTAGGCGTTGCGCCGCGTGAAGTCGCCGCGAACGGTCAACTGCTCGGCGCGGTCGATGTCTCGCTCGATCGCCAGAAAGTCTTCTTCGGTCGCGCGCTCGCAGGCCATGCGGATTGCCTGTTCGGTGAGGATGATGCGCACCTCGGTCACGCTGTGCGAGGGAATCTGTCCCAGCATCACCATGTCGCCGACCGCCTGGGTCACGGCCATGGAGTCGCGCTCGCGAATGAATGCGCCGCCGCCCATGCCTTGCTGGCACTGCACGATGCCGGCGTTCTCTAGGCTGCGCATCGCCTCGCGGATGGCGGTGCGGCTGACGCCGAGCTGTTCGGCGAATTCCCGCTCGGGAGGTAGACGGTCGCCTGGCTTCAATGTGCCGAGTGCCACCTCGCGGCGGATCTGCTCGCACACCGCCTCGAACGCGCGCTTGGCCTTGATCGGCGCGAAGTTGGGGCTCGGCCGCAATGTCGCCGTTGGTTCTGCCCCGTCGATTTCCGTTGATTCCACAGTCATGAATGCGCTTTCGTTGGAGCAGATCTTCTCACGTTTGACAAAGGTAGGACCTTAGTACCTGTAGCACAACCAATGGTGTCGCTCCATCAGGAAAACCCTAGGCATAAGGTCATACCTTATGAAGTATCATACCTTCATGAGAACGACGGAGACTTCGATGATAAAAACAGCAAGCCTCCTCCTGTGGGGCTGCATAGCCTGGCTGTCCATGGGCCTGGCATGCGCAGCCTATCCAGACAAGCCCATCACGCTCGTCGTGCCCTACGCGCCAGGTGGGATGGGCAGCACCTTCGGCAACCTGATGAGCGAGGCCCTGAGTCCTGCGCTGGGCCAGCGCGTGATCGTCGAGTACCGCCCCGGTGCCAACGGCGGCCTGGGCGCGGCGCTGGTGGCGAAGGCACCGCACGACGGCTACACGCTGCTGATGGCGGTCAACAGCACCATGGCCATCAACCCGGCGCTCTATCCCAAGCTGCAGTACGACCCCCTCAAGGACTTTGCACCCGTGGCCATGGTCTACACCTCTTCCAACGTGCTAATGGTGAATGCGAAGAGCCCGTTCAAGACGGTCAAGGACCTCGTGGACTACGCCCGCGCAAATCCCGGCAAGCTCAACTACGGTTCGTCGGGCAACGGCGCCACGCCGCACCTGTCCGGCGAGATGTTCGCGAAGACCGGGGACATCAAGATCAATCACGTGCCCTACAAGGGCATCGGGCCGGCCATCGTCGACCTCATGGGCGGCCAGATCGACCTGGTGTTCAGCGACACCTCGGCGCTGCCGCAAGTGGCCGCGGGCAACCTGCGCGCGCTGGCGGTGACGGGGCCCAGCCGCCTGGGCATCGCGCCGAGCCTGCCGACCATGCAGGAACTGGGCTTCCAGGGTTTTGCCATCCGCTCCTGGTACAGCATCGCGGCGCCGGCCGGCACGCCCAAGGCGGTGATCGACCGCCTTAACGCCGAGATCGCCAAGATCGTGCATTCGCCGAGGATGCAGCAGCGCATGAAGGACGTCGGCGTCGATCCGGCTGAGGACACCTCTGTGCCCTACCTCGAAGCCACCACCCGTATCGACCTGGCGATGTGGAAGAAATTCATCGCTGCGTCGGACATCAAGATCGATTGAAAACCACCTGATGCAGCAAGTCTCCGATTCCATGGCTGAAACGCCGGCACCGTTTCCGGTGATCCGCGCCACGCTGAAGAACAAGAACCGCGTCGTCCGCTCGGGCTCGGCGGCCGTGGCCGTGCTCGGCTTCTGGCTGGCCTTTCGCACCGGCTTCGTCGAGCTCTATCCCATGGCGATCGCGCTGGCGTTTGCCGTGAACCTGATTTTGAAAGCGGCGCTCGAGGTGGTCGAACTGGTCGCCGAAACGCTGATGCCGAGGTAAGCAATGATCGAATGTGATGTGTGTGTGGTGGGTGCGGGCCTTGCCGGACTGACGGCCGGCGTGCGTGCGGCCGAGAGCGGCCTTCGCGTGGTCGTGCTGGAGCGCTCGGCTGACCCCGAATACCTGTGCAACTCGCGCCTGACGGGCGGAGCGTTCCATGTGTGCCTGAACGACATCCAGTCCAATGCCGACGTGCTCGAACAGGTCATCCGCACCGCCACCCGGGGCGCGGCGCATGCAGGGCTGGCGCGCGCCATCGCCGAAGACGCGCGGCGCGCGGTCAAGTGGCTGCAGAGCCAGGGCATCCGCTTCATCAAGGGTGGATCGGAGCCGCACCACAACTTCGTGCTGTCGCCGCCTTCGCTGCAGCGCGTGGGCTCGGACTGGCGCGGCCGCGGCGGCGACGTGCTGCTGCGCACGCTGGGTGGCGCGCTGGCCAAGCATGGTGGACAGCTGCTGCGCGGTCATCGCGCGCTGGAACTGGACATCGCGGACGGCCGCTGCACCGGCGTCAAGGGCAACGCGGACGGCGTGCCGTTCGAAGTGCGCGCCCAGGCCGTCGTCATCGCCGACGGCGGTTTCCAGTGCGACGCAGACCTGGTGCGAGAGAACATCTCGCCGGCGCCCGACAAGGTGCTCCAGCGCAATGCGCGCTCGGGCCTGGGCGACGGCGTGCGCATGGCGCGCGCGGCCGGCGCGCGGCTCTCCGACCTCGTCGGCTTCTACGGCCACGTGATGAACCGCAACGCGATGACCGACGACCGGCTCTGGCCGCTGCCGTGGATGGACAACGTCGCGACCTCGGCCATCGTGGTGAATGCGCAAGGCGGCCGCTTCGTCGACGAAGGGCGCGGCGGCGTCTACATCGCCAACCGCATCGCGGGGCTGCCCGATCCGCTGTCGGCCTTCGTCGTCTTCGATCAGCCGCTGTGGGAGGGGCCCGGCACGTCGCGCTTCCTACCGCCCAACCCGAACATGGAAAAGTGCGGCGGCGCGATCTTCCGCGCCGACTCCCTCGAAGCGCTGGCCGGACAGCTGGGCATCGCGTCGCAAGCGCTCGCGGCCACCGTCGCGACCTACAACGAGGCCATCGAGCGCGACACCCTCGAAGCGCTCCAGCCGCCGCGCAGCCCCAAGGCCTATCGCGCGATGCCGATCCGCACGGCGCCGTTCTACGGCGTGCCGGTATGCGCCGGCATGACCTACACCATGGGCGGCCTGGCCATCGACGAATGGTCGCGCGCCATGGACGCACATGGCGAGCCGTTCCTCGGCCTCTATGCGGCGGGCGGCTCCAGCGGCGGGCTGGAGGGCGGTGAAAACATCGGCTACGTGGGCGGCCTATCGAAGGCTGCGACCACGGGGCTGCGCGCCGCGGAACACATCGTGAAGACGCGCCAGGCCGCGCACGCCTGAGCCGTCGCCGAACAAGAAAAGATCCCAATGAAAGCAGTGAAATGAATCTGGTGGAAACGGATGTGCTGGTGGTCGGCGCCGGGCCGGTGGGGCTCGCACTGGCGGGTGACCTGGGCTGGCGCGGGCGCACGTGCACGCTGGTGGAGCAGGGCGACGGCGTGATCCGCCAGGCCAAGATGGACGGCGTGGGCGTGCGCACGATGGAGTTCTGCCGCCGCTGGGGCATCGTCCAGGACGTCGAGGCCAGCGACTACAACCGCGCCTATCCGCAGGACAACGTCTACCTTACGACGCTCAACGGCTATGAGATGGGCCGCCAGCCGATGCCGGCCATGAAGGACGACAGCCCGCCGCCGGAAAGCCCGCAAAAGCGCGAGCGCCGCCCCCAGAACATGTTCGATCCGGTGCTGCAGAAATTCGCGCGTTCCCAGCCGGGGGTGTCCCTGCATTACAGACATCGTCTCGAAGGTTTCGAGCAGGATGCGGGCGGCGTGACGGCCACCGTCGTCGATGAAGCCGACGAGCGGCGCATCACGTACCGCGCGAAGTTCCTCGTGGGCTGCGACGGCGGTCGCAGCACGGTGCGCGAGCAACTGGACATCGGCATGCAGGGCAAGGGCGTGCTGACCCACACCACCAACGTCATCTTCCGCTGCGAAAACTTCAACCAGCTGCACGACAAGGCACCCGGTTACCGCTACATGTTCGTCGGCGCCAACGGGGTGTGGGCCACCATCGTCGCCATCAACGGCCGCGACCAGTGGCGCATGTCGATCATCGGCGACGCGAGCGAGCGGCACGTCTACACCGACGACGAACTCAAGGCCTTCGCGCACAAGGCGGTGGGCCGGGTGTTCGATCTCGAGATCCTCAGCATCCTGCGCTGGACGCGCATCGAGCAGGTAGCCGATTCGTATGGCCGCGGGCGCGTGTTCATCGCCGGCGATGCCTGCCACCTGACCTCGCCCACCGGTGGCCTCGGCATGAACACCGGCATCGGCGATGCGGTCGACCTGTCGTGGAAGCTCTCGGCCTGCGTTGAGGGTTGGGGTGGCGCGAAGCTGCTCGATTCCTACGGCATCGAGCGCCGCCCGGTCGCGCATCGCATCACGCGCTTTTCCACGAGCAACCTCGAAGTGATGCAGCGCGTGCCGCACACGCAGAAGATCTTCGATGAGGGCGAGGAGGGCCAGCGCGCACGCGAGCTCGTGGGGCATGCGCTCGGCGAAGGCCTCAAGAAAGAATGGTTCTCTAAGAACATGCACCTGGGCAACCGCTACACCGGCTCGTCCGTCTGCATCTACGACGACCCCGAATCGCCCGAACAGGTCAAGGCGGAATACGAAGACGCGGTGAACTACAGGCCGAGCACGCGGCCGGGTTGCCGGGCACCGCATGTGTGGCTGGAAGACGGGCGCTCCACGCTCGACCTCTTCGGCCGTGGATTCGTGCTGATGAGCGACGCGCAGCATCCGGGCGAGGCCGAGCTGTTCGTGCACGCGGCGGCCGCAGCGGGCTTGCCGCTGCGCATCGAGCTCATGCGCGAGCCGAAGGTGCTGGCCGCCTACGAGAAGCGCCATGTGCTCGTGCGCCCCGACGGCCATGTGGCCTGGCGCGGCGCCACCTTGCCCACAGACATTGCGGCGGTCGTGCGGACCGTCTCCGGAAACCAGTAGCCAGGAGCACGCCATGCAGGAGAAAAAAGACCCGTCGAAGTTCGACGTCATCGTGATCGGCGCCGGTATGGCCGGCCACTGCGCGGCCATCGAGGCGGCGCGGCAAGGCAGCCGTGTGCTGTTGCTGGAAAAGACAGAACTCTACGGCGGCAGCACGCGCATGTGCGGCGGCGCCTTCGCCTTCGCGGGCACCGAGGTGCAGAAGAAGAACGGCATCCCCGACAGCGCCGCGTTGCTGGAAGAAGACCTGCTCAAGGCCGGCAAGTACCGCAACGACGCCGCCCTGGTGCACGTCTACGCCGAACGCCAGTACGAGGCCTACGAGTGGCTCCAGGCCATGGGTCTGCGCTTCGACAAGGTGTCGCTGAGCGGGAGCCAGTCGGTGCCGCGCAACCATAGCATCGACCCGGTGCTTGTGCTCGAGACGCTGCATG
>JAQGLP010000074.1 GCA_028292835.1 Variovorax sp. | reverse complement strand
CCACCCCATGAAACTCGTCATCCTCGACCGCAACGGGACCGTCAACGCCGACCGTGAGGACTTCGTCAAGAGCGAGGCCGAGTGGGCACCCTTGCCCGGCGCGCTGGAGGCCATCGCGCGGCTCAACCACGCCGGCTGGCACGTGGTGCTCGCCTCCAACCAGTCCGGGCTCGGACGGGGCCTGTTCGATATCGACGCACTCAACGCCATGCACGCCAAGATGCACAAGCTGCTGGCCGCGCAGGGTGGGCGCATCGACGCGGTGTTCTACTGTCCGCACAGCCCCGACGAAGACTGCGCCTGCCGCAAGCCCAGGCCCGGCCTGCTTCGCCAGATCGGCGAGCGCTACGGCATCGACCTGCACATGGTGCCGGCGGCGGGCGACAGCCTGCGCGATGTGCAGGCCGCTGCCGCGGCCGGCTGCGAGCCGCACCTGCTGCTGACCGACGCACAGGCCGGCTCCCGCGATGCGCCGCTGCCCCCCGGGTGTCCGCCGGGGACGCAGGTGCACGACAACCTCACGGCCTTCGTCACGTTCCTGCTCGCCCGCGAGGAGCAGGCTGCTCCCGGGGCGGTCAACTGATGCAGATTTTTGCTCTGTTTTTGATAGCGGCCCACACAGCGCCGACGCGCGCCGGGGCCCCGGAAGGCTTGAATCAATGGCTCTGATCCGTTCCGTACTCCACCTGCTGTGGATGCTTGTCACCGTGGTGCCGTGGGGCAGCGCGCTGGTGATCGCGTCGCTCTTCATCCGCAGTGTGCCGCTCTACTGGATGGCGGCCGGCTGGCTGAAGGTGGCCACCTGGGGCGCCCGCGTCATCCTCGGCATCCGGCCGCGCGTGACGGGCATGGAGCACCTGCCCACCGGCGAGCGCGACGGCGCGGTGCTGCTGTGCAAGCACCAGTCGACCTACGAGACCTTCCTGATGCCGGCGATCATGCCGCACCCGCTGGCCTATGTGTTCAAGAAGGAGCTGCTGTACGTGCCGTTCTTCGGCTGGTCCATGGCCCGGCTGGACATGATCCACATCGACCGCAGCCAGAGGACGCAGGCCTTCAACAAGGTGGTGGCGCAGGGCCGGCGCCTGCTCGACCAGGGCGTCTGGGTCATCATGTTCCCCGAGGGCACGCGCATTCCGCGCGGACAGAAGGGCACCTACAAGTCGGGCGGCACGCGACTCGCGTGCGAGACCGGCGCACCGGTGATCCCGATCGCCGTCACGTCGGCCAGGGTCTGGCCGCGCAAGGCCTTCGTCAAGCGCCCGGGCGTGGTCGACGTGTCGATCGGCCCGGCGATCCCGAGCGTGGGCCGCAAGCCCGACGAGCTCATGCGCGAGGTCGAGGCCTGGATCGAGGCCGAGATGCGCCGGCTCGACCCCGAGGCCTACCGGTAGCCGGGAGGCGGCGATGCGCACCTTGCGCCAGCTCACGCTCGACCTGTTCGACGGATTGGCCGGCGGCGCGCCGCCCTTGCCCGCCGCCACCGAGGTCATCAAGCCGAAAAGGCTCCTGCCGCATGCCCCGCGTGAGCAGGGCGCTATCGAAAATGTAGCAAAGGAGGTGCCTCCTCCTCCAGCGCCTGATGCGACGCCGCCCGCCGGTGGGCCGGCGTCCTCGTCCGTGCATCCCCGCGCGACGCGCAAAATCGTTCTGGGCGGGACGCATGTGGCCTACGAACTGACGCGCGGCCAGCGCCGCACCATCGGCTTCGTGGTGGGCGCCAACGGCCTGTCGGTGCGTGCGCCGCGCTGGGCCGCGCTGCGCGATGTCGACGCCGCGCTGCACGCCAAGGCGGCCTGGATCCTGCGCAAGCTCGACGAGACTCGCGAGCGACACCAGCGGCTGGAAGCAGGGCGCATCGAATGGAGGGACGGCGCGCGCCTGCTCTTTCTCGGCGAGACGATCGTGGTGCGGCTCGATGCGAGCCGCACCGACGCGCAGACCGTGCTCGAACCGCCCGCCATCCTCGTCGGCGGCGCTGTCGGGACGGGTGGCTCAGAGGCCGGCGCGGCGAACGGCACGCGGGAGGACGCAACGCGCGCACTGCGCCTGGCGCTGCCGCAGCACGCCAGCGCCAGGCAGGTGCGCGACGCCGCGCAGGACTGGCTGGCGCGGCAGGCGCGGCGCCTGTTCATCGAGCGGCTCGACCACTTCGCGCCGCTGCTGGGCGTGCGCTGGCAGCGCCTGGCGCTGTCGAACGCCGCCACCCGCTGGGGCAGCGCGAGCACCGACGGCTCGATCCGCCTGAACTGGCGGCTGATCCACTTGCGCCTGCCGGTGGTCGACTACGTGGTGGCGCACGAGCTGGCGCACCTGCGCGTGATGAACCACAGCCCGCGCTTCTGGGCCACGGTCGCGACCGTGGTGCCCGATTACGCGGCGCTGCGCCGCGAACTCAAGGAGGCTCCGATCCCGCGCTGGTGAGCCGTGCCTTCAGCGCGCGTGCGTCACGCCGCCGTCCACCACCAAGGTCGAGCCCACCACGTAGTCGCCGGCGCGCGAGGCCAGGAAGATGGCCGCGCCCGCCATGTCCTCGGGGGTGCCGATGCGCCCGGCCGGGATGCGCTGGCTGGTTTCTTCGGCGTGGTCGCGCGCGACCCGGTTCATGTCGGAGGCGAAGGCACCGGGCGCGATGGCGCTGACCGCGATGCGCTCGGGCGCCAGGCGCAGCGCCATGCGGCGCGTGAGCTGGATCAGCCCGGCCTTGCTGGCCGCATAGGAGTAGGTTTCCTGCGGATTGACCGAGATGCCGTCGATCGAGGCGATGTTGATGACCTTGGCCAGGTGGTCGGTGGCGGCCTTGCGCAGCATCGGCGTCAGCGCCTGCGTGAGGAAGAAGGGCGCCTTCAGGTTCAGGTCGACCACCTTGTCCCAGCCGCTTTCGGGAAACTCCTCGTAGGGCGCGCCCCAGGCGGCGCCGGCGTTGTTGACCAGGATGTCGAGCGCGCCTTCGTGTCGGGCGTAGGCCTCGACCAGCGCATGCGCGCCCTCCAGCGTCGAGACGTCGGCCGGCAGCGAGACGCAGGAGCCGAAGGCCGAGAGTTCGCGGGCGGCCTGGTCGCAGGCCTCGGCCTTGCGCGCCGAGATGTAGACGCGCGCGCCCTGGGCCAGGAAGCCCTCGGCGATCATGCGGCCGATGCCGCGCGAGCCGCCCGTGACGAGCGCGCTGCGGCCCTGGAGCGAGAAGAGGTGACGGGTGTCCATGCGGTGTCTCCGGTGCGGGTGCCGTCCAGGCGGCGGGAGGGAGCGCCGGGGTGCCCGGGCGCGGCCCCGCAGCTTAGTGCGCGCCGCGCGCGGGCGCCGTCGCCAAGGCGCCAGCCAGCAGCGCCTCCCGGCGCCGGCTCAGGCGGACGTGCCCGCCGCGCCGAAGCGGTAGATTCCGTCGCCGCCGCGCTGGCGCCGCAGTTGACCGGCGAACCACAGCAGGTGCAGGTGCGCCACCGTCTCGCCCATCGCGAAGGTCATCTGGTGCACGTCCAGCTCGCGCTTGAACATGATGGGCAGCGCCTCGGCCGCGCTCAGCGGGCGTTGCGCGCAGCCTTCGAGGATCTCCGCCAGCCGGTCGCGGTGGTGCTCCTGGAGCTGCTCGACGCGGCGGTGGATGCCGGTGAACGGCTTGCCGTGCGAGGGCAGGCCGAGCGTGTCGGCCGGCAGCGCGTTGAACCGGACGATGCTGTCGAGAAAGAGCCGCAGCGGGTTGGCCTCGGGCTCGCCGGCGTGCACGCTGACGTTGGTCGAGATGCGCGGCAGCATCATGTCGCCGCCCAGCAGCAGGCCGAGTTCGGCGCAGTGCAGCGCGATGTGCTCGGGCGCGTGGCCGTAGCCGCTGATGCAGGTCCACGCGTGGCCGCCGATGCGCACCGTGTCGCCGTCCATCATGCGCACGAAACTGTCCGGCACGCCGGGCACCATGTCGCGGTAGTAGCTGCCGCGCGCGCGGATCTGGGCGATGGCGTCGGGGTCGGTGAGGCCATGCAGGGTGAAGAAGTCGGCCGCGTGGTCGCCGCCCGCCAGCGTGTCGCTGCCGTCGCGGCTGCACAGCACGCGCGCCACGTGGTAGTCGGTCGAGCTGATCCACAGCGGCGCGTCCCAGCACTCGCACAGCCAGCTCGCCAAGCCGATGTGGTCGGGGTGCATGTGCGTGACGATCACGCGCAGGATCGGCAGGCCCTGCAGCTGGG
>JAQGLP010000072.1 GCA_028292835.1 Variovorax sp. | reverse complement strand
CCGAGGCCGAGGCGCGCGAAATCTCTTCCATGGCGACGATGTGGGCCAGGTAGCCCAGCTCGGTGCCGCCGTATTCCTCCTTCACCGTCATGCCGTGCAGCCCGAGGTCGCCGAGCTTCTTCCACAGGTCGGCTGGAAACAGGTTGTCGCGGTCGATGGCGGCCGCGCGCGGCGCGATCTCGTGGGCGGCGAAGTCGGCAATGGCGTCTCGCAGCGAATCGATGGTGTCGCCCAGCTCGAAATCGAGGCCGGGAAGGCGGATCGGGGCCATGGTGCGTTGTCTCCTTTGGAATGCCGGGCGGTCGCGCGGAGGCCGAGCGACCCTGGGCGCAGCTTACGCCCGGCAGCGCCGCAATTGGCGCCACAATGGTTGCAAATCCTGCCACCCAGTACCGCGTTTTCCCGCACGTCGCATGTCCTCCTCCGCTTCCGGCCCGGTACGCGCGGCCACGCCCATGGCCTTTGTGCGGGAAATCGTGCGGGGCTACGAACGCTACGGCCTCGATGCGTCCGAGGCGCTGCGGCAGGCACGGATTGCGCCGCGCGACCTGCACGACCCCGGTGCCCGCGTGACGGCCGCGCAGTTCGAGGCGCTGAACGCCCACGCGATGCAGGAACTCGACGACGAGGCGCTCGGCTGGTTCTCGCGCCGCCTGCCCTGGGGCAGCTACGGCCTGCTGTGCCGCGCCTCGCTGCCTTCGCCCGACCTGGGCGTGGCCATCCGGCGCTGGTGCCGCCACCACCGCCTGCTGACCGACGACATCACGCTGGCGCTGACCGTGGCGGACGGCGTGGCCATGCTCGCCATCAGCGAGCAGCGTCCGCTCGGGCCCTCGCGCGAGTTCTGCCTGGTGTCGAGCCTGCGTTTCCTGCACGGCTACGCCTGCTGGGCGATCGACTCGCGCATCTCGCTGCGCGAGGCCACCTTCCCCTACCCTGCGCCGCCGCACCGCGACGCTTATCCGCTGATGTTCGGCGGCGAGCTCCGCTTCGAGGCCGCGCAGGCCAGCTACAGCTTCGACGAGCGCTACCTGGCGCTGCCGCTGCAGCGCGACGAGCGCGCGCTGCGCACCATGCTCAAGCGCGCCTTGCCGTTGACGGTGCTGCAGTACCGGCGCGACCGCCTGCTGGGCCAGCGCGTGCGCGAGCTGCTGCGCGCGCGCGGCGCCGAGGCGGCCCATGCCGAGGCGCTGGCCGCGCTGCTGCACCTGTCGAGCCGCACCCTGCACCGCCAGTTGAAGGAGGAAGGCCTGACGTTGCAGGGGCTGAAGGACGAGGTGCGCCGCGAGCAAGCGGTGGACCAGCTGCGCCGCACCCAGCGGCCGATCAAGCAGATCGCGCTGGCGGTGGGCTTTCGCAATGAGAAGAGCTTTTCGCGGGCGTTTCTGGGGTGGACGGGGACGCCGCCGGGGGTGTTTCGGAGGGAGGGGCGCTGAGCGCGCCCATTCCCGCACTGGCGAGCCGCCTGTCTTCTTCTTACTGCGCGAACTGCTTGACCATGCGGTACATGAACTCGCGCCCCTCGTAGAGGCGCGGGATCGCGACGCGCTCGTCGAGCCCGTGGGCGCGCGCATCGCTGGGCTCGGTGAAGATGCCCGACACGCCGTAGATCGGGATGCCCGCGTTGCGCATGAAGCGGCTGTCTGTCGCGCCGGTGCTCATCGTCGGCACCACCGTCACGCCGGGCCACATCTGCTGCGTGAGCCCCTCGACCACGGCCATCACGTCCGGGCGCAAGGGCGACGGTGGGCTCTTGAGCGGCGGGTTGCTCGCCACCATCGTGAGGCGCTCGCTGCCCAGCACCTTGCGCAGCGCGGCATCGACTTCGGCCGGATCGTCGTGCGGCAGGATGCGGCAGTTGACCGTGGCCTTGGCCGACTGCGGCAGCGCGTTCTCGGCATGGCCCGCGTTGACCTGCGTCGCGACGCAGGTGGTGCGCAGCGTGGCGTTGTAGAGCGGCGTGCGCGAGAGGCGGTCGACCGCGGCCTCGTCCGGCTTGCCCGAAGCGACGGCGCGCATGTCGTCGGCGAGCTGGCCGGTTTCGAACTGGGCACTGCGTTCGAAGTAGGTGCGCGTGACCTCCGCGAGCTTGACCGGGAAGCGGTACGCGCCGAGCCGGCCGAGCGCCGCGCCGAGCTCGTACACCGGGTTGGTCGCGGTCGGCAGCGAGCTGTGGCCGCCCACGTCGCGCACTTCGAGCTTGTAGGTGGTGTAGACCTTCTCGGCGACCTGCATGCGGTGCAGGATCGGCTTGCCCTTGTTGAGCTGGCCGCCGCCGCCCTCGTTGATACCGAATTCCGCATCGATCAGCGGGCGCTGGTGGTTCACCAGCCAGAAGGCGCCGTTGCTCGGCACGTCGCCCAGTTCTTCGTCGGAGGTCAGCGCCAGGATGATGTCGCGGCTGGGCTTGAAGCCCTCGCGCCTGAGCTGCGACAGGATCGACACGAAGGACGCCGCCATGGCCTTGTCGTCCGACGAACCCCGCGCCGTGAAGTAGCCGTCGTCTTCCTTGAGCTTGAAGGGGTCGGTCTTCCAGTCCTCGCGGCGGGCCTCGACCACGTCGATGTGCGCGAGCAGCAGGATCGGCTTCTTGCTGCCGTCGCCCTTGAAGCGCACCACCAGGTTGCCCTTGCGCGGGAAGGGCTCAAAGAGCTGCATCTCGTCGGCCTTGAAGCCCGCGGCGAGCAGGTGCTTCTGCAGCGCGCGCGCGGCCTCGGTGTTGTTGCCGACCGAGTCGGTGGTGTTGATTTCCACCAGCTCCTTGTAGATGTCGTGGAAGCGCTGCTGCTCTGCGGTGAGGGCAGGCGCCGTGGTCTGGGCGCCGGCCCAGCCCGCGAAGCACAGGAGGGTGGCCGCGACGGCCTGGCGATGTCGTTGAAGGCGCATGAAAACGTGTCTCTCTTTTTGGAATGGATGATGTAGGCGCGGCAGTGATCCAGCATCGGGACACCTCTTGCATCGTCGGCACGACACCGGAAATTTCAGTATAGGAGCGCTGCCGCAGCGCCATCTCCGGAACTCCGTCACCCTGGAGACTCGCCATGCAGGTCCGACGCATCGTCGCCAACATCGCCACGGCCGACCCTGCGAAGGCGCGGCATTTCCATGCCGAGGTGCTCGGCCTGGACCTGCTGATGGACCACGGCTGGATCGCGACCTACGGCACGCAGGCGCAGGCCGCGGTGCAGCTCAGCTTCGCCTCGGAGAGCGGCTCCGGTACGCCGGTGCCGGACCTGTCGATCGAGGTCGATGATCTCGATGCGCCCCTGTCACGCGTGCGGCAGGCCGGCGTGCCGATCGTGTGCGGGCCGGTCGACGAGCCCTGGGGCGTGTGGCGCTTCTACGTGCGCGATCCGTTCGGCAAGCTGCTCAACATTCTGGCGCATCGCTGACAGCGCGCGATGGCCGCGTGGCGACCGTCGAGTTGCGCGGCTCTGTTGGTCATTGAAGACAACAACGGTTCCAGAATATGCCTTGCGTTGACGGGCAGCTCGATCAGGCCGGACTTGCAGACAGACGTACTGGCGGACGCGAGATCGGCCACTTAAAAGAGCGACTGGTGAACCCAAAGTTACCCCTTGATGTTCTGCGATGAATGTTCGCAATGCAGCGTTTTCCGATGATCGTCGGTGTCAGCTTATCGGCAACCCAATTGATTTCCAGTCAATGGTCGTGAACCTCTCACCGTATCTCATCGGCATGGAGGCCTGTGGTAGGGCCCACCACTGGGCCCGCACCCTGAGCGGCTTTGGCCAGACGGTACGGCTCATGTCACCGCATTTCGTCAAACCCTACGTGAAGAGCAACAAGAATGACGTGGTTGCCGAAGCACTATGGGGGTGCACCTAGCTCCAACTGAAAGTGCCGAGTACTTCCAATCCGCACTGGAAAAGGCAATTGGATCAGACCGACAGGTTTTTCGATTCAGACAACCATGGGCGTTGCCGCACCGTCCATGGTCAAAATCACGCCGGTGACATAACTGGCGCAAGGCGATGCCAGGAACAAGACGGCATTGGCGATTTCTTCCGGCTGTGCCAACCGTCCAAGGGGGACACTGCGTGTAGCACGGCTCAAAGCCTCTTCAACCGTGATTTGATCAAGTTTTGCAGCCGCCTCCAGTCCGGACTGCAATCGATCCGTCACGGTCGCGCCAGGATTCACGGCATTGATTCGAACGCCCCGGTGACCATAAGCAGCCGCCAGGCCGGAACTGATCAGCATCAGCGCGGCATTCGCTGCGCCTCCGGGCAAATGAATCGGGCTTGCCACCTTGCCCCCTGCGCCGACTACGTTAACGATAACGCCACGGCCACACTGTGCCATTTTCTTGATCACGAGATCAATCATGTGCACATAGGTGAAAAATTTGGCGTTCATCGCATCATGCCAGGCTTGGGCGTTCAGTTCGGCAGGCGGTGTACGGCGCGCAGCACCTGCACAATTGACCAGCACATCGACATTGCCGTGCAACTGCTCAGCCTGGATAAGCGCCTGATCGGCTTGCCCGGCGATCTGAAGATCGGCGGCAAACATCCCGATTTTCCCTTCTGCGCCAGGAAACTCGTGAATCAATTGTTGCATTGCCAGATCAAGGTTTGCCTGGCTTCGCGACACCAGGCTGATCCTGGCGCCCT